>CAJMQM010000026.1 GCA_905215615.1 uncultured bacterium
TTACACTTTCTGATGTAAAATAATATTTATTCATTTATATTCCTCCTTAAAATTCAACATCTTAAGCTACTATTATATACCAATATTAATAAAAAACAATATTAAAGTTGTATTTTGTAATTAAATTTTCAAAATTTATATATGTTATATTTATTTTATAGTTTTTAATACCTCATCTGTAACTTTATCTTTATCGAACTTTCTCATAATTAATATAGCTATACCAACTATTAGAAAAGTAACTCCATAAATAATTAAGCTAGTTTTCCAATTTCCTACAAGCAGATTGTCTCCTGCAAGAGTAGAAGAGATTATTGATGGAAATCTTGCTATAGTAGAAATTATAATAAAATTTAAAGGCTTAATTGGAAGCAATGCTGCTATATAAGTAAATAAATCCTTTGGTGTTCCTGGAATAAAGAACAATATAAATATTATAAAGTTTATTGTTCTTGGGTTTTTAAAAACTTTAGCATTTTCAATTTTCTTTATTCTTTCTTCTCCACAAAAATCATATATAAATTTTCTACCAAATTTATGGACTAATAAATATATAATTATTGAAACAATAGCTGCAGAAATCATTATAAAAATTGTTCCCCATACTGGTCCATAGCATATTCCTGCTAGTATTTCTATTGGTTCTCCTGGTATTATAAACAAAAATATTTGTGCAAATTGAAGTCCAAACAACATTAAAAAACCAAGTATTCCAGAACTATTTACTTTATCTTTAAAATCTGCTTGTCCTTCCGGAGTACTTAAGTTTTTTACTACTGGGAACAAATAGCATACTATTGCCACAATTATTGCTATAACTAATATTAACATTACAATTTCAAAAGCTCTTTTAGAATTTTTCTTCATTTTTAGTTTTGTCACTTCCTTTTTCTATTATATCGTCTACATATACTTAAATAATCTATTTTCCTTTACTAATAAGATATTATACCTCATTTTTGTATTTTTTACAGCATTTATTCTTAATCTTAAACAATTCTTAATATTCCAGCATTAATAAAGCAAATATTACATAATGTAAAAATACAAAAGTATATTTTATTCTACATTTTATTGACTTTCGTATTTTATTTCTAAACAATATTTGACACATAACTATGTAATTATGTTATAATAATCAAAGTTGTTTATTTGAAGGAGGGATTATTTATGGAAAAAATTAAAATTGTTTCAAAAGAGTGTAAATTTTCAAACTGGTTAAAAGTTTACGTCGAAAAAGTATTATTACCTAATAATGAAGAAGTAGAAAGAGATATAGTAGTAAAAGGCGATGCTGTTGGTATTGTTGCTATAGATGATAATAACGATTTATTTTTAGTAAAACAACCTAGGGTTGCTCATATGATACCAGATTTCGTAGAGATTCCCGCTGGATTGATAGAAGAGAAACACAACTTTGATCCTCTTACTGCTGCTAAATCTGAATTAAGAGAGGAAACTGGTTGTGATCCTGAAACTTGTACATGGACATATTTAGGCAAATATATTCCAGATACAGGTTCTTGTACAACTAAAATTCATTTATACTTAGCAGAACATGTTAAAGTAAAGTATGAATTAGATTTAGACGAAGGTGAATATTTAACTTCTTTTACTATGCCTTTTTCAGAAGCAATAAAGAAAGTAGAAGATTTTAATGATAGAACTTTTAACGATTCTTGTGCAATTATTGGAATAACAAGGGCTGCAAATTATCTATCAAAAAGGGACAAAAATAATTAGCCGTTCTATTTAATGAAAATACAATTAGAAAGCATAATACTTTTATATTTTCAAAATATTTTTAAGTATGTAATAGTCTTTAAATCTTTATAATAAGTTTATTATAAAAAAATAAAGTTAAAAAATAGGAAAAGATTTTTTAAAATTGTAATTAATCTAAATTCAATTATTATTTATCTTTTCCTATTTTTTGTATTATTAATACTGATTCTTAAGCTATAATATTTAATAAAGTAATATTTCTATTCTTCTACTTCTTCAAACTGACTATTATATAATGTAGCATAGAATCCTTCTTTAGCAAGTAACTCTTCGTGTGTTCCCTGTTCTACTATATCACCTTGATTCATCACTAAAATTAAATCTGCATTTTTTATTGTAGATAATCTATGTGCTATAATAAAGCTTGTTCTTCCTTTCATAAGATTATCCATTGCTGACTGTATTAATTGTTCTGTTCTTGTATCTATAGAGCTTGTTGCTTCATCCAATATTAGTATTTTTGGATTTGTTAGAATAACTCTTGCTATAGTAAGTAATTGTTTTTGACCTTGTGAGATGTTTCCAGCTTCCTCATCTATAATCATATCATAGCCATTAGGAAGTGTACGTATAAAGTGGTCTGCATGGGCTGCTTTTGCTGCTGCAATAACTTCTTCATCTGTTGCATCTGGTTTTCCATATTTAATATTATCTTTAATAGTCCCTCCAAATAGCCATGTATCTTGCAATACCATACCAAACATTTTACGTAGTTCGCCACGCTTAAATTCTTTTACATTGTGCCCATCTACCATAATAGCTCCACTATTTACATCATAAAATCTCATTAATAGCTTAACCATAGTAGTTTTACCTGCACCTGTTGGTCCAACTATTGCAATTTTTTGACCGTCTTTAACATCTGAGTTAAAATCATGTATTATAATTTTATCTTCATTATAACCAAAACGAACATGGTCAAATTTAACATTTCCAACTAGTTTTTCTGTATTTACAGAATTTTCTATATCTGCCATTTCTTCTGGCTCCTCTAAGAAACTAAATATTCTTTCTGCTGCTGCAAGCATTGATTGTAAAATTGCAGATATTTGTGAAATTTGATTTATTGGTTGTATAAATTGCTTATTATATTGTATAAAAGATTGTATATTTCCTACTGTAATTACTCCTTGAGAAGCTAAATAGCCACCTAATATAGCAACTCCAACATAACCTACATTTCCAAAGAAGTTCATAATAGGATGCATTAAACCAGACAAAAATTGTGATTTCCACGCACTTTTATACAATTCTTTATTTAAGTTGTCAAATTCTTCAATTGCCTTTTCTTCTCTGTTAAATACTCTAATTATATCATGCCCACCATATGCTTCTTCTACATTTCCATTTACATGTCCTAAAAAGTCTTGTTGTTTTTTAAAGTATTTTTGAGATTTCTTTACTACTATTCTAATAACAAAGAAACTTAATGGAACAATAATTAATGATACAATTGTCATTGTTACACTTATAGTTAACATCATTATTAAAATTCCTATAATTGTACATACAGATGTTATAATTTGTGTAATGCTTTGGTTTAGGTTTTGTGATAGCATATCTATATCGTTTGTTACTATAGATAAAATCTCTCCGTGTGTTTTTTTATCAAAGAAGCTCATAGGTAGTTTATTTATTTTTTCTGCTACATCACTTCTTAATCTATATGTTAGCTTTTGTGAAACATTTGTCATTACAAAGCCTTGCACGCAGCCAAAGAACGCACTCATTGCATATAATCCTAGGAGTGTAAGTAAAATACCTAAAACTTTGCTAAAGTCTATTCCTGTTCCACCAGATATTTTTCCTACAATTCCGTTAAATATTTCTGTAGTTGCATTTCCAAGAATTTTTGGACCAACAATTGTAAAAATTGTACTTGCAACTGCAAATATTAACATTATTAATAATTGCCATTTATAATCTGCTAAATATTGTTTAATTAGCTTTTTGGTTGTTTCTTTTGCATTAGTTGTTTTCTCTGTAGATGATTTTCCATTTCTAGATCCACCCATCATACCTCCTGGTCCACCTGGCATTTTACTCTCCTCCTTTCTTTTTTAGTTCTTCTTCTGATAGTTGTGACAAAGCAATTTCTTTATACTCTTCACAGCTTTCCATTAGTTCTTCATGAGTTCCTTTTCCAACAATATTTCCATTATTTAAAACAATAATTTGGTCTGCATTTAATATTGTATTTATTCTTTGTGCAACTATTATAACAGTTTTATTTTCTGTTTTTTCTTTTAAGGCTTCTCTTAAAGTTGCATCTGTTTTATAATCTAATGCAGAAAAACTATCGTCAAATATAAATATTTCTGGGTCTTTTGCAATAGCTCTTGCTATTGATAAACGCTGTTTTTGTCCTCCAGAAACATTGCTTCCACCCTGGGCTATTTCAGAATTATATTTCTTTTCCTTCGAATCTATAAATTCTGTTGCTTGTGCTATTTCTGCTGCAGTTTTCATCATATCGTCTGACATACTCTCATCACTATATTTAATGTTAGACTCAATTGTTCCAGAAAATAGAATACCTTTTTGTGGTACAAATCCTATAACTTTTCTTAAATCACTTTGTGTTACATCTTTTACATTTACTCCGTCAACTAATAACTCTCCTTCTGTAACATCATAAAATCTTGGAATTAAGTTTATTACAGTAGATTTTCCACTGCCAGTACTTCCTATTATTGCTGTTGTTTTTCCTGGTTCTGCTGTAAAGCTAATGTTATTTATCATGTTCTCTTCTGCATCTGGGTAACGGAAAGAAACATTTTTAAATTCTACTAATCCTTTTTTATTTGTGTCTAATTTCTTAGGATTTTCTGGGTCTTTAATTGAGTTGTCTGTTTCTAATATTTCATTAATACGTTTTGCAGATACACTTGCTCTTGGTAGCAAAATTGACATCATAGCGATCATTAAGAAAGACATTATAATTTGCATTGTATATTGTATAAATGCCATCATATCGCCAACTTGCATTGTTCCAGCATCAATGTTGTGTCCTCCAACCCATACTATTAATAATGAAATACAATTCATAATAAACATTAATGTAGGCATCATTAAACTCATTGCTCTATTAACAAAAATATTTGCTTTCATTAAATCTTTATTTGCATTATTAAATCTATCTACTTCGTCTTTTTCTTTGTTAAAAGCTCTAATAACTGGCAATCCAGTTAAAATTTCTCTTGATACCAAGTTTAATTTATCTACCAATTGTTGTAACTTTTTAAATTTAGGCATTGCTATAATAAACAATGTTCCCATAACTATTATAACTGCTACTACTGCAAGACCTATAATCCATGCCATAGACATATTGCTGTTTGCAAGTACCATAAAAAATCCACCAACACCTATAATTGGTGCATAAACTACAACTCTAAATAGCATTGTCATTAACATTTGAATTTGTTGAACATCGTTTGTGCTACGTGTAATTAAAGAAGCTGTAGAAAATTTCTTAAACTCGCTTGTTGAAAAACTTAATACCTTTTTAAATATTTTTTCTCTTAAAGTTTGTGCAAGTCTTGCTGCCACTTTAGAAGATAAAAGCATTATTGTTATAGCCGATACCATAATAATTAAAGATATTCCTAACATTTGAGCCCCAGAAACAATTATAAAATGAGTTTTATAATCGTCTAAATTAATTCCAACTGCTTGGTATTCTTGCTTTATTGCTTCTATTGCAGCTTGCTCTATTATGCTTTCTGGCATTTCACTTACTTTTTCATTTACTTGACTCATTGGGTCATTTTCTGTATTATTAGCATTTTGTGCCATTACCATTTTCATTATCTCTAAAGTTGATTCATCTTTAAGTTGTTCTTGCATAGCTTCTGGCATATTTGATAAAATTTGTATTTTTATGTTTTCTGCCTCTTCGCCATTATTCAAGTTATAAACAATTAAAAGAGGTTTTGCCATTATTGAATTTAACTCTTCTTGTGTGTCATTATCTAGCTTATCTTGTACATACAATTCTTGATTTTCAATTTCAGGATAGTCTTTTAAATATTTTTCATAATCTTTTTCATCCAAACTTTCTTTAGAAATAAGACTGTAATTTTCTAATATTTTTTCATCATCTTCAGTAAATAGTAGCAAATCCTCCATTGCTTGTTTTCTTATTACTTCAGGAGATGAATTTTCAATTCCACCCTGTTGAATACCAATATTAACTATTTTTGATGTATAATCTGGTAATCTTAAATCGCAAATTGCTTGAACAATTAATAATAATACTATAATAACAACATATATCCATGTTTTCTTTAAGTTTTTTAATATTTTTAGCATAAATAATTATGTATGGTTACTCCATACCTCTCCTTTCTTAAAATTATTTTAAAACTCCATATTTTAAGTATTCTACCATCTGTATATATTCTTTTCTAACAGTCTGGTAAGAATTCTCCTTGAAACTAGAAACTAAAGCTTTTCTTGTGATAAGGTATAACATTTTTACTATAATTTCTAAATCCTCATCGTTGTTAATTTTTAACTTTGTTTTGTCTACCATGCTAAGAAAAATTTCTTTTGGAAAGTGTCCTTTATGTTTTTTCTTTTCTAAATTTCCTAATGCAACAGATTTTTCATCACTTATTCTTACATTTTTTATTGTCATTGAAAAAAAAGCTTTGTCTTCACTGTTTAGCAGTTCTTTCATCATAAAGTCAAACATATCTATATATACTTGGAATATATCACCATTTGTTGCTCCTAATCTTTCTTTTAGAAAAGTATCTAATGTTTCACTTTTGCTTTTAAGAATATATTCTAATAAGTCTTCTTTACTTTCAAAATATTGATAAAAACTTCCTCTTGCAATTCCTGCTTCTTCTACAATATTTTTTATAGAAGCTTCTTCTATTGGAACTCTAGAAAATTCTTTCTTTGCTGCATTAATAATTTTATTTTTCTTATCTTCTGATAGATTTAAAAATGTATCTTTTGGCATTTTTCACCTCCACAAAAAATCACTGTGTACAATATTATATGTGACACAGTGTCATTTGTCAATGCATTTTATTCTTTTTTAGAATTTTTCACATAATTTTCACATTTCTTATTAGTGAAAATTTCTTTAAATTTTACAATAAAGTATATTAAAACAATTGCAAAGTATATGTATTTAAAATATTCTATACTAATGCTAAACTGATAGTTTAATATAAAAATTACATACTTAATTAATATTGCTAGTGTAGATGCATATGTAGCTAAAGAAAACATTTTTGAATATTTTACCTTATCTTTAATTATTATTTTATACAAATACCCTACTACCGATAATATTAGTATTGTATTAAATGTTAATGATAAGGAATTATCAAAAAAATCTACTAAAAAATTACTTGCATATGAATATATTTCCATAAAAGTTGCTGTTAAAAAGTTTCTTGCTACTATTATAGAAATTACAACAGTAAAGCTTAATTCTAGTATTGCCAAATATAATATAGCATACCACGAATTTTCTTCTGCCATTTCTTTATATTTCTTTCCAATTATAGAATAGTATATCTTCTTAAAAAAGTTTATTCGTTCCATTTTTCCTTCTTATATTTATTATAATTTCTTGTATTTTTCAATAAAAGTATTTATATCTTTTCTATTATTTCTAATACTTTATCTATAGTTTCCTTTGGAGTAGATGCACCTGCCATAATTCCAATTTTATTACAATTTTTAAACTTACTTAATTCATTTTCTAGTTCTGTTTCATCCTCTACCATAATAGTGTTTTTACAATTTGCTAAAGATATTTGGTATAGTTTATTTGTATTAGAGCTTTTTCTTCCCCCAATAATAATCATGCCATCTACAGTTTTAGATAAATTTTCTGTTTCATCTTGTCTTAGTCTTGTAGCATCACATATTGTATTATTAACTACAATATCTATATAATCTTCTAATTCATTTGCTATTATATTTTCAAATTTTTTAAACTTTTCTAAATTAAAAGTAGTTTGTGCAATTAATGCTAATTTTTGGCTTGAAGTATTTGAATTGTTTTTTGATATATTCTTGTTTTCATTTAGCTTTGTTTTTATTTTTTCTAGTGCTTCTTTTAATTCTTCCTCATTTTCTATTACTATGCTGTTTTCTCCACAAAAGCTTTTAGTCCCAATTACCTCTGGGTGCTTTCTCTCTCCAACTAATAAAATATAATCATCATTTTTTGCATGTTCTTCTGCAAAACAATGTATTTTTAAAACTTTAGGGCATGTTAAATCTTTTAAAGTAATATTTAGGCTTTCTGCTTGCTCATAAATTTCTTTTGCTATACCATGAGCACGTACTATTACAGTTTTTCCATTTGGCTTTTCTATTTCTTCTAAATTATTAATTATCTTTACTCCTAGTTTCTCTAAATTTTTTAAAACTACTGGATTATGTACTAAATCTCCTAAACAGTAAATTGTTCCATTTACTTTTTTAGCTTCTTCATATGTTTTATCTACTGCATTTCTTACACCGCCACAAAATCCTGCCATTTTTCCAACTACTATTTCCATATTTAACCGCCTTTCTTAAGTAAGTCACAACATTTTTTGCTTATTAATATATTACATTTTATTAAATATTCTTATACTTGTTGTATCTAAACCGTAAAATAATCTTTGTTAAGTATTAAATATTATTCCGTTTATTATTTTTTACATTACTTATCTTCTATCATATTAATTATCTCTTGTTTTAATACATTTACTATATCTTCCTGTTTTACTTTCTTTATGATTTTACCTTTCTTGAATAATAGCCCTTCTTCTACTCCACCTGCAATTCCTATATCTGCATGACTTGCTTCTCCAGGACCGTTTACTGCACAACCCATTACAGCTACTGTAATGTCTGCTTCAATTCCTTGTAGGAATTCTTCTACTTCTTTTGCCATTGGAATTAAGTCTATTCTTGTTCTTCCACAAGTTGGGCAAGCAATTAATGTAGGAGATTTATGGTATAAATTACAATTCTTTAGTATTTCTTTTGCTACTTTTATTTCTTTTACTGGATCATCACTTAAAGATACCCTTAATGTATCTCCTATGCCTTCTCTTAATAAAACTCCTAAACCAATGCTAGATTTTATTGTTCCACTAAATTCTGTTCCAGCCTCTGTAATACCAATATGCAATGGGTAATTAAATACTTTTGCAGCTTCTTCATATGCTTCTATGCACAAATCTAAATCAGATGCTTTTAATGACAAACAAATATCATAAAAGTCTAATTTCTCTAATATATCTACATGCCTTTTCGCACTTTCTACCATTGCTTTTGCAGTTGGTTTTCCTCCATATTTTTCTAATAAGTCTTTTTCTAAAGAACCACCATTTACTCCAATTCGTATTGGAATATTTCTTTCTTTGCAGGCATCTACAACAGCTTTCACTTTTTCTTCGTTTCCTATGTTTCCAGGATTAATTCTAACTTTATCTACACCTGCTTTTATTGCTTCTAGTGCTATTTTATAATCAAAATGAATATCTGCAACTATAGGAATATGTATTTTTTCTTTTATGCTTTTTATAGCTTTAGCATCTTCTAAATCCAAACATGCTACTCTAATAATTTCACATCCCGCTTCTTCTAGCTGTAAAATTTGTGTTACAGTAGATTCTACATCTTTTGTTTTAGTATTACACATAGACTGAATTACAACTTTATTCTGCCCACCTATTTGTACATTTCCTACCATTATTTTTCTTGTTTCATTTCTTTTATACATTATTTTACCTCTTTATATATTATTTTAACTAATCATTGCTATCATCTTTGCGTTTATACATATTTATCATATCTTTTAAACTAACTCTGCTACCATAATTTAAAATAGCATTTGAATATATTTTTATAGATACACTGGCAACAATAATAATTGTTATTAATAAAACAATTATTGATAATGCTATTTGACCTGGTGTAGCAACTCCCATCATAACTCTAAATGGCATACAAAATGGTGCTGAAAATGGGAATATTGATGCAAAAATGTTTAAGTTGCTTGTTGGGTTCATCATAGTAAAATATGCTAAATAAAAACCTATAACTGCTATAATTGCAACTGGTCCATTTGCACTTTGTACGTCTTCTGGCTTACTAACAGTAGAACCTGTTAAAGCATATAACAATGCATATGTTGCATATCCTAATATAAAGTATACTACAGTTAATATTCCTAAAGCAGGTGTAATTTGAGATAAATCTAATGCACTACTTAGAACTCCTTCTGGTAAGCACATATATGCACATATTAAAGCAACTGCAACAATTGCTATAACTTGTATTAAACCAACTATTCCTATACCAATTGTTTTTCCAAGTACAATTGTTCTTGGCGAAGTTGATGTAACTAATGTTTCCATTATTTTTGACGTTTTTTCTGTTGTTATTGAGTTTGATACTTGATATGCACAGAAATATATTGCATAAAATAGCACTAACGAAAGAAGCATTATAACTAACACATTTCCTTTAACTTCTTGTTCTTCTGCTTGTTGCAACTCAAAATTAATGTTTGGAGTTATACTTGCAAGTTGTTCTTGTGTTAAACCTAGTTTTGAAATTTGTAAACTCGTATATGCACTTGTTAGCACATTTGTAACTGTTTCTGGTACTTCATTGTCCATCATTGCCATATTATCTACTATATATTGAACATTTATTTTATTATTGTCTTTGCTAACAATTATTGCATCATCTACATCTTCATTAACAATTTTATTTTTTACTTCATCTATTGTTATATCTTCATTTGTTACTTCAAACTGAGTTCCTAAATTCATTTCATTTAAGCTTTCTAATGTTCCTTCAAATACATTTTCTGTATCTACTATTAATGTTTTTGATAGTGAAGATTCTCCATTTGAATCCTCATTTTCATTAAACATATTTAATATATTTGGTACATTAAATCCAACTATTATAATAATAAAAATAATTAAGTTAGATATAATAAATGTTTTCTTTTTTAACATATCTTTTATAGTATATGATGCTACTGTCCATAAATCTTTCATTTTACTTCACCTACCTTTTCTATAAATATATCATTTAAGCTAGGTTTCATAATTTCAAATTTCTCCACTTTTACTTTGTTTTCAATTAGTTTATTAATTAATTTATAGCCGTCATCTTCACCATCTATATTAATTATGTAATCATTATCTTTGCTATTGTATATTTTTAATCCTAATTCGCTTATATATTTATCTACATTTTCTGTTGTGCTTAAGCTAACTCTATTTGCACTGTATTGTTCCTTAATTTCTTTTAAATTTCCTTTAAGCACAGTTTTTCCCTTATCTAATATAAGTACGTCACTACAAAATTCTTCTATAGAGTGCATTTGATGACTAGACATTATAATATATTTTCCTTTTTTTATTAAATCTATAATAACATTTTTTAATAATTCTGTATTTACAGGGTCTAAACCGCTAAATGGCTCATCTAATACTATTAGCTCTGGGTCATGTATAATAGCAGTAATAAATTGTATTTTTTGTTGGTTTCCTTTAGATAGTTTTTCAGGAGTTACATTTATGTATTGTTCTACCTCCAACTTTTTTGCCCAGTATTTTAAAGACTCTTCTGCTTTATCTTTTTTCATACCTTTTAGTTCTGCAAAATACATCATTTGGTCATAAATTTTTGTTTTTGGGTATACCCCTCTTTCCTCTGGTAAATAGCCAAAATTAACATTTTTTCTTCTTACCTCTTTACCATTCCATGATATTTCGCCAGTATCTTTTTTTAATATTCCAAGTATCATCCTAATAGTTGTAGTTTTTCCTGCACCATTTGTACCTAAAAGTCCATAAACACTTGGTTTATCTATCTCAAAAGAAATATCATCTACGACTTTTTTTGTTCCATATGTTTTGTTAACATGTTCTACTTTAAGTCCCATAAAATTTTCCCCTTTCATTTCATTTCGCTAAAATTATATAATTTGCTTTTAATCTTTGTCAATATATTTGACCAAGTCATATAAAATAATTAGAAAATACTAAATCGTATTCTAGCATAATAATGTTACTCCCACTTTACTAATACATTTTCATTAATTAAACTTGCATCAAATCTATAATGCCCTATAATTTCCATACTGTTATATTTAAAATAATCTTCTTCTCTATTTGGTTGTCCACCATTATGTATAATATAAGTTTGACCTTTTGAGTTTCTTTTATCTGAAACTATTCCTATATGTTTTTCATTTCCAAATACCACTATGTCTCCTGGTTGCCACTCTTCAATTTTGTTAATATCTAAAGTTAATGAAATTCCGTATTTTTTGAAAAATATGTCTAAATTTCCTACTCGTCTAAAATCTATATTTTTGTCTCTTTGTTCTATGTAAATATAATCCTCTGGACTATTTTGTATATCATTATCTACCATATCTCTTAGACAATAACCTGCATTTTTAAAAGCCCTCCAGACTACATCTGTGCAAACTCCAATATTATCTGGTGGATAGCCACCATAGAAGAAATAAATTTACCAATATAACTATTATAAGTATAACTATAATTATAGTTAAGACTTTTACTTTATTTTTCATATACTATTCCTCCATAATCTCATAGTATTATTGCTTACAGTTTTGACCCCAAATTTATAATATAGTTTAATTAGCAGAAATAAATCTTTTTACTATACTTACATATACAATTAGATATGAAATTGAAATTAAAAATCCTGCTAGGACATCGCTTGTATAATGTACTCCTAAATATATTCTACTAATTCCAATTCCAACAATTAATATTTCTAAAACTGTAATTAAACTCCATTTTAAATATTTATTTTTAACATATTTATATATTAGATAAATAAGGAAACCATAAAATGCCATACTTATCATAGAGTGCCCTGATGGGAAGCTATAACCGTGTTTCATTAATAATTCTAAATTCTTCTGGTCTTGGTCTTTGTAATATTATTTTTAATAGTTGGTTAAGTATTGTTATTATTCCCAAATTAGCAATAATTGCTAGTCCTATTTTTTTATTTTTTATTACAACAAATAAGATAATAGATATTCCAATTAGACGTATTGCTCCTCCAAAGTTCGTTATAAATTTTGCTATTGGTGTTACAAAATCTGATATTAAGTAAGTAGATATAAATTTATAGCCTATTATATCTCCTCTCATTATTTCTTTATTAAATACATCTTCTGCAAGTAGTAAAAATCCTACTATACAAATAAATAAAATAATCCATTTTAAATTTTTTATAGTAAATTCCTTTATTTTTTCTATATGTTGCTTCATTTTTTTCCTTTCGTATTTCCCTTCTAATTGTTAATTTTTTACGTATAAATACTATCATATTTTTATGCTTTTATCAACTGATTAAATTAGGTAAAAAGAATTGGTTTATCTGTTTTATTTTACAATTGCATGCACGTAGCAAACTATTGTTTTTGAATATATTGACTTTTATACTAAACTATTATATAATTTGGAAGAAAGAGGAAAATACTTGCAAATAAAAAATTACAAATATATAGTAATTTTTTTGTAGTATTGTGATATAATAAATATATGTAAAGGAGATGAAGTAGCTTATTTCTATTCCAAAACAAGAATTATATAGAGTAATAGAAACTTTACCAGAAGAGCTTTCCAGTAAAGTTATTGATTATATAGAATATTTAAAATTTGTATCTATAACTAATACCGCTCCAGATAATTTAATTGTAAAAAATGATAAAGATTTACTAGAAAAGTTAAAAGTTGGTATGGAAGATACAAATAACGGAAATGTGTGTTCTATTGATGAAGCATTTGAAGAAGTTGAAGAAATTTTAGCAAATTAGATTCGGAGGTTTTATTATTGGAAAAGTATAAGATATATTTATCTATAGCAGCTAAAGTCGATTATAAAAATATAATTAACTATATGAAGAACACATTACTTGAACCCAATATTGCTAAGAGATATGCTATACTAATAAAAAATGAAATAAAATCTTTAGAATATTAACCGCAAAGATTTTCTGTTATAGACTACAATATAATTAAAGAATATCAATTTAGAAAGCTTGTTATAAATAATTATATTGTTTTTTATAGAATTAATGAAAATAAAAAAGTAGTGAACGTAGAAAGAATATTTTATAGTGGTACAGACTGTTTAAATAAAATATAAATATGTAAAATATTCACATGGCAGAAAAGTATTACCTAATGTAAAAATAGCAGAGTTTAAAATAACTCTGCTATTTTTTTCTTAGTTTTATTTATAGGTTATTTAAAAT
>CAJMQM010000027.1 GCA_905215615.1 uncultured bacterium
TCAATTATATTATTTACATCTGGTACAACTTCTATAGCAAAAGCAGTTGCTTTATCTCAGTCAAATATTTGTGCAGATATTACAGCTTTAAGCCAAATGGCAAAAATATATGAGAGTGATAGATTTTTATCATTTTTACCATTGCACCATACATTTGAATCTACTTGCACATTTTTATATGGAACATCATGTGGAATTACAATTGCATTTTGTGACGGATTAAAATATATTCAAAAAAATTTAAAAGAATTTGATATTACAGGGTTTGTGTGTGTTCCGCTTATGCTAGAAATAATGTATAAAAAAATGATGAAAACTATAGAAGAACAAGGAAAAGCTAAACTTGTTAATGCAATGAGAAAAGTAACAAGAGGATTATTAAAAATAAAAATAGATGTAAGAAGAAAAGTATTTAAGCAAGTACTAGAAGGTCTAGGACCAAACTTAAGGATGTTTATATCTGGTGGTGCTGCAATAAGCAAAGAAGCAATAAAAGCATTTAGAGATATAGGAATAAATCTTTTACAGGGCTATGGATTAACAGAAACTTCACCAGTTCTTGCAGGAGAAAACGACGTGTGCAAAAGAGATGGCTCAGTTGGATTTGCACTTCCAGGAATAGACTTAAAAATATATAATCCAAATGAAGATGGTATAGGGGAAATAATAGCTAAAGGACCTACAGTAATGCACAAATACTTAGACAATGAAGAAGCAACAAAAGAAGTACTAAAAGATGGATGGTTTCATACGGGTGACTTAGGAAAGTTTGATAAAGATGGCTTCTTATTTGTAACTGGAAGAAAGAAAGACGTTATTGTATTAAAAAATGGAAAAAATATTTTCCCAGAAGAATTGGAAATCTTAATTAATAAATTAGATTATGTTTCAGAGTGCATGGTATATGGCAAGCCAGACAAAGACGATGACTTAAAAATATGTGCAAAAATAGTTTATAATCCAGAAGTAATGCAAAGTTTATACCAAGATAAGAAAAAAGAAGAGTATCACGATATAGTATGGCAAGACATACGCAATAATATAAATAAGCAAATGCCAGCATATAAATACATAAGAGAAATAATAGTAACAGATGAGCCACTTATAAAAACAACTACACAAAAGGTAAAAAGAAATGAGGAAATGAAGAAAATATTTGGAAACTAAATAGTAGGAATTTATTTAGTAGAAAGCAATATATCTACATGAAAATATATAATAAAAAATACTGGCTGTAAAATTATAGCCAGTATTTTTTTACTATATATCATTTACTTATTTTTGAAAATGTGTTAAATTATTAGTATAGTAATTAGTTGGAGGAAAAATAATGCCAAACGAGAGAAGAAGAAATAAAAGAAAAATTACAAGAATTAAAGACTTATTAACAATGAAAAACTTTTTAATTATTGTTGGAATTCTAGCAGTAATTATATGTATTTCAATAGGAGTTATGATTTATAGAAATTATCAAGATAAACAATTATTAGCTAAGCAGAAAGATGAAGTAACTAAACAAATAGACGATATTTTTACAGAAACATTAAATAATATTTCTACAACAAATGAAGAAGTAGAAAAAATGGACAAAATAGTAAGAATATCTGCAGTAGGAGATATTCTATGTGGCGACGAAATGCTTATGAATGCTAAAAATGAAGACAATAGCTATGACTTTAATAATATATTTAAAAATGTAAGCCAATTTTTTGAAAGAAGCGATGTAACCGTTGGCACAATGGAAACCAACTTTACAAATGCACAATTTTCTGGGTATAATAAATCAAATTCACCAAGAGAATTTGCAATGGCAGTAAAAAAAGCAGGAGTAAACTTAGTAAGTTTAGCACATAATCATGCACTAGATTATGGAGTAGATGGAATAAAAGATACAAAAAGGTACTTACAAGAAATGGAATATAATGTAGCAGGAGATAGACTAGAAGGAAATAATGTTTTAGTAAAAGAAGTAAAAGGAGTAAAAATTGCTTTTTTAGCTTACACATATGGGGTAAATGATGAAGGTGGTAAAACAAATAAAGAACTAGATTCTGTATACATTTTTAATGAAGAGCAAGCAAAGCAAGATATTGAATATGCAAAGGAAAATGCAGATACAATTTGTGTTTTAATGCACTGGGGAGACATGTATTCAAATGAAGTTAGTGATGAGCAAAAGAAAATTGCCGACTTTTTAGTAGATAATGGTGTAACTTTAATAATAGGTACACATCCAGCAACTGTTCAGCCAATGGAAATAAGACAAAATAAAGAAGGAAAAAATGTACTAGTAGCATATTCTTTAGGAAACTTCTGCTCATCAATTTCAGAAGATAATGCAAAAGTAGAACTAATTTTAAACATAGAGCTTAGAAAAAGTGGAGAAGATGGAGAAGTTTACCTTAAAAAAGTGGATTACACACCTTTGTATATGTTAGATAAGGGGGCAACAGCAGAAAATAGATATGAAATAGTAGATATGAAAAATACAGCTTTACAATATGCAAGTGGAAATGAGGTAGTATCAAGAGAAACATATAATAAATTAATTAATGGACTTGACTTGCTAGAGCAATTATTAAAACAAGATTAAAATAATAAAAAATAATATAAAGTAACCTAAGAAAAATAAATTTAAAGTTATAAAATTGGGTTACTTTATATTTATAATATATAATAATATGTAGAAGGCTATTTGCCTTAAGGAGGAAAGTAGTAAAATGAAAGTAGGATTTGTTTCATTAGGATGTAGTAAAAATTTAGTAGATACTGAAAAAACAATTGAACTATTTAAAAAGCATGGGTATGATATTGTAAGTAAACCAGAAGAGGCGGATATAATTGTAATAAATACATGTGGATTTATAGAATCTGCCAAAGAAGAAGCTATAAATACAATATTAGAAATGGCTGATTATAAAAAAGAAAATTGTAAATATATTATTGCAATGGGATGCTTAGTACAAAGGTACAGAGACGAACTTGAAAAATCATTGCCAGAGGTTGACTTATTTATTAAATATGATGAATACAACACAATATGGAGTCAAATAGATAGCTTAATAAATAAAGATAGAGTAAATAATAAAGAAGAAGTACAGTTCAATAGTTTAAGAGAAAGAGTTATAACAACAGGAGACAATTATGCTTATTTAAAAATAGCTGATGGCTGTGATAATAGATGTACTTTTTGTGCAATTCCATCTATACGTGGTAAATTCGAAAGTAGACCAATGGAAGATATTATAGAAGAAGCAAAAGACCTTGCTAAAAAAGGTTACAAAGAAATAATACTAATAGCACAAGATACAACAAAATATGGTTTAGATATATATGGCAAGCCAAGACTAGCAGATTTATTAAAGAAATTATGCAAAATAGATGGCATAAAATGGATTAGATTTTTATATGCATATCCAGAAACAATAGATGATAAGCTAATAAAAGTAGTAAAGAAAAATGATAAGATATGCAAATATTTTGATATTCCAATACAACATATTTCAGATACTGTTTTAAAAAGGATGAATAGAAGAAGCAATTCAGAAAGCATTGAAGTATTAATAAAAAAATTAAGAGATAAAATCCCAGGTGTAATAATAAGAACAACAATAATGGTAGGATTTCCAGGCGAAACACAAGAAGATTTTGATAAACTATGTACTTTTGTAGAAAATACTAAATTTGATAGATTAGGTGCATTTGCATATTCAAAAGAAGAGGGAACACCTGCATCAAGATTAAAAGAACAAGTTCATCCAATGACCAAAAAAGCCAGATATAATAAAATAATGGAAATACAGCAAAAGGTTTCAAAAGAGAATTTAAACAAATACATAGGCAAGGAAGTAGAAGTTTTAGTAGAAGAAAAAACAAGAGATGGTAAATATTATGTATGCAGAAGTTACATGGATGTACCAGATATAGATGGGGTAATTTACTTAAAGGCTTCAAAGGAGCTAAGAAGCGGAGATTTTGTAAAATGCAAAATACAATCATCAATAAATGAGTATGATTTGTTAGGAGAATAATATGAAATATGTATAAAATAAAAACTCTTAAGGAGATTTTCCTAAAGAGTTTTTATTCATTATAATTAATAATTTTCAGCATTTATTTCAAAAAATGCTTGAGGATGGTTGCAAACTGGGCAAACTAATGGAGCTTCTGTTCCAACATGAATATGTCCACAGTTTCTACATTTCCATACAGTAATACTTCCTCTTTTAAATACTTCACCATTTCCTAAATTATCTATTAATTTTCTATATCTTTCTTCGTGATGTTTTTCTACTTCTCCTATTGCTCTGAATTTTGCAGCTATTTCTGTAAATCCTTCTTCGTCGGCAACTTTAGCAAAATTTGCATACATATCTGTCCACTCATAATTTTCTCCTGCTGCTGCTGATTTTAAGTTTTCCATTGTATTTCCAATTCCATTTAGATATTTAAAATGTATTTTAGCATGCTCTTTTTCATTTTCAGCTGTCTCTAAAAATATTGCAGCAATTTGCTCATAACCTTCCTTTTTTGCTACGCTAGCAAAATATGTGTATTTATTTCTAGCTTCTGACTCACCAGAAAAAGCAGCTTTTAAATTGGCTTCTGTTCTTGAACCTTTTAATTCCATAATTTTTCCTCCTAAAATAAATTTGAGAACTATTCTCACTTTAAAAGTAATAATATACCATTGTAATTAAAAAGTCAATGATAAATTGTTATAATTATTTTAATATTTTATTTTGTGACAAAACTTGTAAATATATAGTAATATGAAGAAAAAGAAATATAAGGGGAAAATTAAAAATGAAAAAAGCTACAATAATTTTATTAGTCATATTTTTACTAGTACTATCAATAGCAATCAGTTATATAATTTTAGATGTTGTGAATAATTCAGATAATACAGAGTAGATAGCTAATAACGAAGAGCAAATAGTTAATAATGGCGTGACAAATGAAATTGACCAAACTGAAAGAATAACAGAATTGGAAGAAAGATTAAGAGGAAATTTACCAATTATGGATGGGTCTACATCTACAATACCAATAGAAGGAGGTATTATAGCTGCTTTTGAAGGTATTACTCAAGAGGAAGCGGAAGCAAAAGTGCAGCATTCTACAACATATGGATCTTTTGATAATTTGCTAGATGGAAAGCGCGATGTAATTTTTACACCTTTATTATCTGCTGAACAAAAAGCAGAAGCAGAAGAAAGAGGCATAGAATTAGAAGCTGTGCCAATTGTAAAAGAGGCTTTTGTATTTGTGCTAAATGCAAATAATAGTGTAGATACATTAACACAAAATCAAATAAGGAGCATTTATACTGGAGATATCACAAATTGGAAACAACTTGGTGGAGATGACACAGAAATTATACCATATCAAAGAGATGAGACTTCTGGAAGCCAAAACTTTATGGAAATATTTATGAATGGATATAATTTGATTGAGGCAAAAAAAGAATCAATTTTAGGATCGATGAATTCTATATTAGATGTTATAGCTGGCTATGACAACGGAGAATACTCTATTGGGTATTCTGTATATGCATATGCAGCTAATATGTACACAAATGTAGATGGAATAAAGTTTGTAAAAGTAGATGGAGTAGAACCAAAAAATGAAACTATTTCAAGTGGAGAATATCCACTAATAGATTATACATATGCTATTTATGATAAAAACAAAGCAGGTTCTAATGTAACAGATTTAGTAGAGTGGCTTTTAACAGATGCAGGAAAAGAAGCAATGAAAAATGCAGGATATATTTCAGTTGAAAAATAAGCTCTAATGCTAGAGAAGGAGTAACATATATGAAAAAATATAAAGCTTTAGAAGACATGAAAAAATTATAAATGTTTTAGATAGAATATTTATATAAAAAAGTATGTGTAATTAAAATGCACATACTTTTTTTATAATATATCAATAACATAAATATTATTTCTTATATTTATACAATATTCCATATAGCAGTAGTTACCATACATAGTACAATTCCGCAAATGGTTGGAATTATAAAAGAAAGAACAGTATATTTTATGCTACCAGTTTCTTTTTTTATAGTCATTAAGGTAGTTCCACATGGAAAATGTAATAATGATAAAAGCATTACATTAACTGCAGTAAGAATAGTCCAGCCATTATTAAATAAAATTTGAGATATGTCATTTATATTTTCTAAGTGTAGTAGTGTGCCAGTTTTTGCATAACTCATTAATATTATAGGTAGTACAATCTCATTTGCAGGTAAGCCTAATATAAATGCAGTAATTATATACCCGTCTAGACCTAATAACTTACCAAATGGATCAAAAAAATTAGCCACATAAGTTAAAATACTTATATCATTTATTTGAATATTTGCAAATAACCAAATTACAAGCCCTGCAGGTGCTGCAATAGATATAGCTCTTCCTAGAACAAAAATAGTTTTATCAAATATTGACCTTACTATTACCTCCAAAATTTTAGGCTTTCTGTAAGGAGGAAGCTCTAATGTAAAGGAAGATGGCATACCTTTTAATATGGTTTTTGATAATATTTTAGATACTAAAAGAGTCATTAAAACTCCCAAAATAATTACAAATAAAACTACTAAAGTTGCAATTGCAGATGATGCAAAACCACCAACTAAACCATCAAAAAATATAGTAGCAATTGTAATTAAAAACGGAAAACGTCCATTACAAGGAACAAAGCAATTGGTTAATATTGCAATTAGCTTTTCGCGAGGAGAATCTATTATTTTAGTTCCAACAACACCTGCAGCATTACAGCCGAATCCCATACACATAGTAAGTGCTTGTTTTCCAGAGGCACAAGCTTTTTTAAAAAACTTATCTAAGTTAAAAGCTATTCTTGGAAGGTAGCCTAAATCTTCCAAAATGGTAAATAGAGGAAAGAAAATAGCCATTGGTGGCAACATTACTGCTATTACACATGTTAGAGTAGAATATATACCGTCTATTAACAAGCTTGTAAGCCAAGTTGGTAAATTAATGTAATTAAAAAATATAATAATTTTACTTTGTATATACTCAAAAAAACTTGATAACAGTTCGGAAGGGTAGTTTGCACCAACAATTGTAAGCCAAAATATTAACCCTAAAAATAAAATCATAATAGGAATTCCAAACTTTTTAGAAGTTAATATTTTATCTGCTTTTCTATCAATACTTTTATAATTTTCTTTATTATATAAACACACAGATTTTGCAAGCATTTCTGCATTAAAAAATATTTCTGATACAATTTTGTCATTAAAATTTTCTTTAGTAATATTGCTTTTTTTTAGCCTAGAATACACTCTACTTAGAGCATATAAAATATCAGATGAGTTAAAATCTATATTTAAGTTTTGCTCTATAGATGACAATATTTTTTCATCACCTTCAATTAACTTAATAGAAATCCACCTTGATAGATATTTATGCACATTAGTTAATTTTTTGTTAATAAGAGGTTCTAAAATTTCAATACTTTCCTCTATTGCAACACCATAATTTATTTTCATAGGTGAATTTATAATTTTTTTTGTACATACATTTTCAATTTCTTGCATTAACTTTTTTAGAGTCTTTTTATTTTTGGCAACAGTTCCAACAACTGGTATTCCTAATCTTTCTGAAAGCAAGTCTATATTAACTTCAATTCCTTTTCTTTTTGCTTCATCCAACAAGTTAATACATAACACAACATTTGGTGTTATTTCTAAAGCTTGATACACTAAGTTTAAATTTCTTTCTAAGCATGTAGCATCTACCACTATTAAAAGTGCATTAAAATTGTTAAAACATATAAAATTACGTGCAATTTCTTCTTCTTCAGAGTGTGACATTAGTGAATATGTACCAGGTAAATCTATAAATTGAAAATTTTTATTTTTGTAATTACATATTCCACTAGCATTTTCAACCGTTTTACCAGGCCAGTTACCAGTATGTTGGTGCATACCAGTTAACGCATTAAAAATAGTGGACTTGCCAACATTGGGTATGCCAGCTAGTGCAACAGAGTAGTTATATGAATTTAAAGTCTTATTTTGTAATTTAGAAGCCATAGTCCCTCCTAATATTTTTATTTAATATTTTATGGAAAAATAAGCATAATGTGCTTATTTTAAAATTTCAGTTTTTAATTTATCGTAGTAGAGTGGTGCAGATAAAATTACATTAAAAAGTTAATTATAATAAACTGCTATTACTCAAGAGAGCATTGTAAAAATTAAAGCTCTTCTACAATAACTTTTTTAGAATCCTCTGCCCTTATTGCAATAATTGTGCCACGTATTTCATATGCAGTAAGTTCTCCAGCAGGACTTTGTAAAATTGGTATAACTTTTGCACCTTCTATTAAACCTAAATCTAACAATCTTCTTTTTATTGAACCTTCGCAATTTAAAAAGCAAACTTTTGCTAATTTATTTAATTCTATTGTATTTAACGATGTTTTCATAAGTTTTATCATCCTTTGCAAATTTACTTAGTATATTTTATGTAAAAAATTACGAAATTGAGACAAAATGTAGGATTAATGCACAGAAAAAATAAAAAAATTTAAAAAGTTAATGACTTTTGCAAATAGTTATAATATAATAAAGAAAATTTTAATTGAAAGGAAGACTAAAATGGAAAAAATAAGAGGATTTGAAGTAGCAAAAGGATTTGAAGATAAAAATATCAATTTACCAGAAAGAAAAACAAAATATTCAGCAGGGTATGATATTGAAGCAGCAGAAGACTGCGTAGTACCTGCATTTAAGATGGGACAAGCTCCAACTTTTATAAAAACAGGAATAAAAGCATATATGCCAAAAGATGAATACTTAATGTTATGTAATAGAAGTTCAAACCCAAAGAAAAAAGGTTTGGTTATGGCAAATGGAGTAGGAATTATAGATAGTGATTATTATGGAAATCCAGATAATGACGGACATATAATGTTTACATTTTTTAATGTAAAAGATGAAGATATAGAAATAAAGAAAGGCGAGTGCATTGGTCAAGGAATATTTCTAAAATTTAATATTGCAGATAATGATAATGCCCAAAATGAAAGAACAGGCGGATTTGGTTCAACAAGAAAAGAATAAATATTGATTTAATAAAATAAGTTAAAATTAGAGAAACGACACATTTTAAATAATGTGCCGTTTTATTATAAAAAATTATATAATAAATAAAAAAATAAATGACAAAATAAATAATATTTGTTATACTACAAGTGGTAAATACAATGGATAAAAAGGATTTTAGAGAACAAATTAAGTATGATAAAGATAATAATGCAGAAGGGGTAATAGAAGAAGTTGCGTTAAAGTTTGGCTATAGTCAAGAACTTAAAGATTTGCTATTAAAAATTTATAACAGAGTATATAGTAATTCTTCTTATGAAGTACAACAAAATTTCTTACAAACTTTAAATGAAGTACCAATTGTAGTCGTAGATAAAATGACCCCAGAGCTTTATGGAGAGTTACAAGACGAATATTTAGGAAAAGATAGAGTGCAAATTGAGGAAGAAGCAATTAATACAGTTTTAGAATATGAAAACGTTGCTAAATTTTTAGGTATAGAACCACAAGAGGTAGATGATGAACTATATAGAGGTGTTGGTATACATGGATTAGTTCCAAGTAGTTATCATGGGCTAATGGATTCAATAGGGCAAAAAATTCAAATGGTACTTGGAAAATCTAGTTTAGAACAAATTAGACTATTTGATAATAAAAAGACAATAGAAGAATTTAATCAAAGAGGAGCACAAACACAATATTGGCAAGAAAGAGCTCACTCTGAAGAAGAAATGAAGAAGAAAAAAGAAATATTAGAAGCACCAGAAAGTACATCTTGGAAGGAATTTTGCCAAAAAAATTATGATACCTATTTTGGAATTCACGATGGGGAAACGCCAATACAGAGAATAGACAATGTATTAAGGCAAGTTTATGACATGAAAATGGTTAAATACAATATTCCATTAGAAGAATATAATAAAATTATACTGAACATTTTAGGGGAAGCATATTATGTTCTAAACCAAATGGAAGCAGAAAGAGAAAGTAATTTAGAAAAACAAAAAGAATAAAAATAGCATGTAAATATATCATTTTAGTAAAAATCGTATGCCAAAATATCGCTTAATTTGACAAATAAAAGATAAAATACTTAACATAGTAATAAAAAAATAGTAATTATGTAGCCACATAATAGTAGTTGTTGCAAGGCAACAGTTTTACTAAAAAAACATAAAAAAATTAATGGTAAAAGTTTTGACTTTTGCCAATTTTTATAGTATAATAAAAGTGTAGTTGAAAGAGAAAGAAAACCTTCCTAACTCAACATAGTAACGTAAAAAACGTTGAAAGGAGTTGATACTTACATGTTTAATGTAGGAGATAAAATAGTATACCCAATGCACGGAGCAGGAACAATAGATGCAATAGAAAACAAAAATATTTTAGGAGAAGAACAAGCTTATTATGTAATAAAAATGCCTGGTGAAGTAAAGGTTATGGTACCAACAGATAAAGCAGAGCAAATTGGAGTTAGAAGTGTTATAGATAAAGCAGATGCAAGCAAAGTTATTGCAGTATTAGAACATAACGAAACAGAAATGTCTCAAAATTGGAATAAAAGATATAGAGACAATATGGACAAAATGAAAAGTGGAGATATATACGAAGTAGCAGATGTAGTAAGAAACCTTGCTTTTAAACAAAAAGAAAAAGGAAGCTTATCTACAGGAGAAAAGAAAATGTTTTCAAATGCTAGACAAATTTTAATAAGTGAATTAGTCTTAGCAGAGCATGCTACAGAAGAAGAAGTGGAAAGACTAATAGATAATAAAATTAATGTATCTTTTGATGAATATAAAGTACCACATGAAGATACAAACTTAAATAATAACGTAGTTAATAAATTTATTCCATTTAACAATGATGGAACTACAAATGTATAAAAGTACTTATAAAAAGAGGAAACTTTAAAAGTTTTCTTTTTTTATGTTTTATGGAAAGTGCATAGAAGGATTTAACCATTTTATGTCGAATAATATTTATATATGAAGAAAGGTAAGTAAAATTGTTTAGATATAGTGATGAAGTTATTGAAGAAGTTAAAAGTAGTAATGATATAGTAGATGTAATTTCTCAGTATGTGACTTTAAAAAGAAGTGGAAGAAATTTCTTTGGTTTATGTCCATTTCATAAGGAAAAGTCACCTTCTTTTTCTGTCTCTCCAGACAAGCAAATATTTCATTGCTTTGGCTGTGGAGTAGGAGGAAATGTTATTCATTTTGTTAGCAAAATAGAAAACATTTCATTTATGGAAACAATGGACATGCTAGCTAATAGAGCAGGCATTACTTTACCAACATTAAACAACAATGAAGATGACAAAACTTTACAATTAAAATCAAGAGTATATGAAATAAACTCAGCAGTTGCAGAATTCTACCATGAAAATTTATATAAGCCAACATCAAAAGTGGCACAAGAATATGTAAAGAAAAGGCGTTTAGATAATAAAACTTTAAAAACATTTTCAATAGGGTATTCAGGAAACTTTGATGACACATACAAGTTTTTAAAAGCTAAAGGCTTTACAGATGAAGAAATTTTGGCATCAAGTTTGGTTGCAAGGGGAAAAAATGGAGGCTTTATAGATAAGTTTAGAAATAGGCTTATGTTTCCAATAAAGGATGTTAGAGATAGAGTTATTGCATTTGGAGGAAGAGTTTTAGACGACAGTAAGCCTAAATATATAAATTCCCCTGAAAATATAGTATATAGTAAAGGAAGACATTTATTTGGGCTTAATGTTGCAAAAAAAGGTGATTGTAAGAAAATTTTAATTGTAGAAGGTTATATGGATGCAATTTCATTATATCAAAGAGGTATTACAAATGTAGTAGCATCTTTAGGAACCGCTCTTACAGAAGCACAAGGTAGGCTATTAAGAAGAAGTTGCGAGCAAGTTATTTTAGGTTATGATGCAGATGGAGCTGGGCAAGCTGCAATTATAAGAGGTATGGACATTTTACAAGACTTAGGATGTGATATAAGAATACTTCAAATACAAGGCGCAAAAGACCCAGATGAATTTGTAGTTAAATATGGTCCAGATAAATTTAGGTATTATATGGACAAAGCAATATCTTTAGTAGATTTTAAAGTAAAAGTTCTAAAAAAAGAATTAGATATAGAAAATGTTAATGATAAAATTAAGTTTTTAAATCAAATAGCAAAACTACTTTCTAAAATATCGAATAATGTAGAACGAGAAATATATATGGACAAAATTGCTAAAGATTATTCAATTTCAAAAGAAGCAATACAGGCAGAAATAAATAAATTAATCTATTCTAATAATTCTGGTTCAAAAGTATTACAAAAACCGGTAAGAACGCAAAATACTGAAGAAACTGTGCAAAAAGTGGATGACGCAACAATAAAAAGAGAAAATATGGTAATTTATCTTTTAATAAATTACCCAGAAAATAGCTATAATAAACTAAAAAATATATCTGCTGAAAATTTCAAAAGTGAAATAAACAAAAAAATTGTAAAAACTTTGTATGAGCAGTTAGAAAAAGGAAATATTAATACTAGTGATGTTATGAATTGGTTTGAAGATACAGAAATAATAAACCATTTGTCAGAAATAATGTCATATGATTTTGAAATTTCAGATGTAGATAAAGCCATAGATGATATTATAACAGTATATAAAAAAGAAAGCTTAGTAAATAGAAGAAATAGCATTTTAAAACAACTAGAAAATGTGCAAAATGCAGAAGAAGGCAAAGAGCTAGAAAAAGAGTTAAATGATGTTATTATACAACTGGCCAAAATGAAATAGGAGGTATAATATGAAAAAAGATGAAGATAAAGTAGAAAAGGTTGTAAAAAAGGACAGCGAAAATGAAAATAAAACAAATGCAGAACAAGACAAAGTAATGCAAATTATAAAAAAGGCAAAAGAAAATGGAAAAATTACTTATGGAGAGCTTGCAAATGAGTTAGAAGATACTAATCCAGAACAACTTGACAAAATATTTGATACTTTTGAAGACTTGGGCGTAGATATAAAAGATAGTGACGACTTAGATATAGAACCAGATATAGACGACCTAGAAGAAGTAGAAAATATAAAAGTAGAAGATGTAGACCTTACTAATATGGACGGGGTTAGTATAGACGACCCTGTAAGGATGTATCTAAGAGAAATAGGAAAAATACCTCTATTAACATATGAGGAAGAACTAGATTTAGCAAAAAGAATATTAGAAGGAGACGAAGAAGCAAAACAAAAACTTGCTGAATCAAACTTAAGGCTAGTTGTAAGTATAGCAAAAAAATATGTAGGAAGAGGTATGCTTTTCTTAGACTTAATTCAAGAAGGAAACATGGGATTAATAAAAGCAGTAGAAAAATTTGACTATACAAAAGGTTATAAATTTAGCACATATGCAACATGGTGGATTAGACAAGCTATAACAAGAGCTATTGCAGACCAAGCAAGAACTATAAGAATACCAGTTCATATGGTAGAAACAATTAATAAATTAATAAGAACATCAAGACACTTGTTACAAAAAAATGGACGTGAACCTACACCAGAAGAAATAGCAGAGGAAATGGAAATTCCAGTAGAAAAAGTAATGGAAATACAAAAAATTGCACAAGACCCAGTATCACTAGAAACTCCAATAGGAGAAGAAGACGATAGCCACTTAGGAGACTTTATACAAGATGATGATAGCCCAGCACCACAGGATTCAGCAGCATATACAATGCTTAAAGAGCAATTAAATGATGTTATGGGAACATTAACATCAAGAGAAGCAAAAGTATTAAGACTAAGATTTGGGTTAGAAGATGGAAAAGCTAGAACACTTGAGG
>CAJMQM010000028.1 GCA_905215615.1 uncultured bacterium
ATTTACTATATTTGCAAAATTCAAAATATCTTGTAAATTTGCTAAGTAGTTATCTACTTCATTATCTTTTAGGTTTAAATTAGCCAATTTTGCAATATGCAAAAGTTCTTCTTTACTTACGTTCATGCTATCATCTCCTTAATTTATTATGTTACTTATTATAACCTCTTTGGTAAAAAAATACAAGCAAAAATTGAATAAAATAGGTTCAAATGAACAAAATCAATTGAACCTACCATTTAACTACTAACTTATCAAATTTAGTTTTAATATATGTTTCTAATTTTTTCATAAATTCTTCTGGCTTAATTTCGTTTTTTGCAACCATATCTAATCCCTTTTCCCAGCTTGCAGTTAGCTTTGGATTTAACATATCTGGCATAGACATATTTACAATATCGTATATTGCTTCTCCTTTGGTTGTAGGAGTAATTATTTGTGTTTTATCGTTAATTTGTATGTATTTTATTCTTTCCAGTTTTTTTATTATTTCGGCTCTTGTTGCACTTGTTCCAATTCCTGCACCTTTTATTTGTTCCCTTAATTCCTCTTCTTCTATTAGCTTTCCTGCATTTTCCATTGCTAATATTATAGAACCAGAATTATATCTTGAAGGTGGAGATGTTTCTGCCTCTTTTATCTCATAATTTACAGCAATTAATTTCTCACCTTTTTTTAATTTATTTAATATGTCTAAATTTTCGTTTTCTTCATCTTGCTTTGCAATCTCTTCTACTTTTAATTTTTCTTGTTTTAAATTAGTATTGCCATTTTTTTCTTCTGCATTTTCCGAATTTATATTTTTATTATTTTCCGCTGCATCTTTCTTTTTATCATCTTTTAAAACTTCTTGGTAACCAGGATTTACACATACCTTTCCGTTTGCTGTAAATTGCTCATTTTCTACATTTATTGTAACAGATATTTTATTAAATTCTGCAGGTGGGTAAAATATTGCTAAAAATCTTTTTACAATTACCTTGTAAATATCTTTTTGTAATTGTGGCAGGCTTTCGTAATTTTCATAGCCTTGTCCTGTTGGAATTATTGCATAATGGTCTGTTATTTTGCTGTCATTAACATATTTTGTTTTTAAAAGATTTGTAGAATATTTTTCTTCAGACATCTTTTTTATATATTTTTGTATTTCTGCATCATTAAAACCTTTTGCTATACCATTTAAATTTTTAGTAATAACTTTAGCTATTGCACTTGAAAGTACTCTTGCGTCTGTTCTTGGGTATGTAACTAATTTTTTCTCATACAAGTTTTGTATAATTTCCAATGTTTCATCTGGCTTTATTTTGAACCTTTTTGTACACTCGTTTTGAATTTCTGCTAAATTAAATAATAATGGCGCATTTTCTTTTTGCTTAGATTTTTTTACCTCTTTAACAATTGCTTCTTTATCTTTTAGTGAAATTATAAACTCTTTTGCATCATTTTCTTTTTTAAAACCTGTTTCATTATATAATTTAGGTGAATTAAATGTACTTGACCCTTCAACAGATTTCCAGTCAGCTTTAAAGCTTCCCTCTTCTTTGCCAAATGTACCTACTATTTTGTAGTATTTAGTTTTCTTAAAATCTCTTATTTCTCGTTCTCTTGAAACTACCATACCAAGTACACAAGTCATAACTCGCCCAACGGATATAGAAACTTTTTCTTCTTCAAGTTCTTTTGCCAATCTTTTACCATAAATTATAGATAGAAGTCTTGAAAAATTAATTCCAATTAGGTAATCTTCCTTCGCTCTTAAATATGCAGAATTTGATAAACTATCATATTCAGATAATTCTTTTGCTTCATTTATTCCTCTGTTTATTTCTTCCTCTGTTTGAGAGTCAATCCAAACCCTCTTTTTATCTTTGCCTTTAACTCCAATTGCTTGGTCTACTAGCCTATATATATACTCTCCTTCACGTCCAGAGTCTGTTGCAACATAAATTGTATCTACATCTTCTCTTGTTAAAATTCCTTTAATAACATTAAATTGATTTTGCACATTTGATATTACTTCATATTTGTATTCTTTTGGCATAAATGGCAATGTGTCCAATCTCCAAAATTTTAGTTTTTCATCATATTTTTCTGGGTAGGACATTGTTACTAAATGTCCCACGCACCAAGTTATAATCCAGTTTTCAGACTCCATATAGCCATTTTGCCTTTTAGTATTTATTTTTAACACTTTAGCAAATTCCATTGCTACAGATGGCTTCTCAGTTATTAGTACTTTCTTTCCCAATTTAATTGCTCCTTTGTTGCCTTATATTATTTTCCATAATAGCTATCTAATAATATTTGTTTTAATTCACTAACAAGTGGTAACCTTGGATTTGCTGTTGTGCATTGATCCTCAAAGGCTCTATCTGCTAGCATATCTACTTTTGCTAAAAATTCTTGTTCATCAATACCTGCATCTTTAAATGATTTAGGAATATTTAAATCATTATTTAATTTTTTAATTTCTTCAATTAATGAGTTTACTCCCTCTTCATTTGTATATGCTGGGAAATTCATCCTTCTTGATAAATCTGCATATTTTTGGTCTGCTACAAAATATTCGTACTTAGGAAAAGATACAAATTTTGTTGGCATTTGGCTATTATACCTAATTACATATGGTAATAATATTGCATTAATTCTTCCATGTGGTAAATGAAATTCTGCTCCTATTTTGTGTGCTAATGAGTGATTTATTCCTAAAAATGCATTTGTAAAAGCCATACCTGCTATAGTACTTGCATTATGCATTTTTTCTCTTGCTCCTTTGTTTGTTCCATTGTTATATGCTTCTCTTATATTTTTAAACACAAGCTCTACTGCTTTTTCTGCTAATCCATCTGTGTAGTCTGATGCCATATTAGAAACATAGCTTTCTATTGCATGTGTTAAAACATCCATACCAGTATCTGCTGTAATTGATTTTGGCAAGCTCATTACTAAATCTGGGTCTACTATTGCAACATCTGGTGTTAGCTCGTAATCTGCTAGTGGGTATTTTTTATTCTGAGTTTTGTCTGTTATTACTGCAAATGACGTTACTTCTGAGCCTGTTCCTGATGTTGTAGGAATTGCTACCATTTTTGCTTTTATTCCTAGTTTTGGGAACTTATATGTTCTTTTTCTTATATCCATAAATTTAAGCTTCATACCTTCTGGGTCTGCTTCTGGATGCTCGTAAAATAGCCACATACCTTTTGCAGCATCAATTGGACTTCCTCCACCTAATGCTATAACCACATCTGGTTTGAATTCTTGCATTAATTTTACTCCTCTATTTATTGTATCAAAAGATGGGTCTGACTCTACATCTGAGAATATTTCTGAGTGTACATATTCTTTTCTTTTTCTTAAATAATATAAAATTTTATCTACATAACCTAATTGCACCATTGATGGGTCTGTTACTATAAATGCTCTTGATATATCTGGCATTTTTTCTAAGTACTGAATAGAACCTGCTTCAAAATATATTTTTTCTGGAACTTTAAACCACTGCATATTTACTCTCCTTTTCGCTACTCTTTTTACATTTATTAGATTTACACTTGATACATTTGCTGTTGTAGAATTTCCTCCAAATGTTCCACATCCTAAAGTAAGTGATGGCATATTTGTATTATATATGTCTCCAATTGCTCCATGTGTAGATGGTGAGTTTACTATAATTCTTCCTACTTTTACCTTCTCCGCAAATTTTTCAATTGTTTCTCTGTCTTCTGAGTGTATAACAGCAGAGTGTCCCATACCCCCAAATTCTATTAATTTTTCTGCTAAATCTATTCCTTCATCTGCATTTTTAACTATATAATATGCAAGTACTGGACTTAGTTTTTCTTTTGAAAATGGGTATTCTATTCCAACACCATTTTCTTTTAAAACTAAAACTTTAGTGTCTACTGGCACTTCAATTCCTGCACCTTTTGCAATATCATAAGGGCTTTTTCCAACTATATCTGCATTTAATGCACAACCTTTTTCTGCTATAAACATACTATCTCTTAACTGTTTAGTTTGCTCTGCATCTAAGAAATAGCAACCTGCTTTTCTCATTAAGTCTTCAAATTCTGTGTGAATTTCCTCATCTACAATTACAGACTGTTCTGATGCACAAATCATACCATTATCAAATGATTTTGATAACACTAAATCGTTTACAGATGTTTTTAATTTTGCTGTTTTATCTATATAGCATGGAACATTTCCTGGTCCAACACCTAGTGCAGGCTTTCCACAAGAATATGCAGACTTAACCATACCGCTTCCGCCTGTTGCCAAAATTAAGTTTACATCTGGATGATTCATAAGTAATGTTGTAGCTGTAATAGATGGCTCTTCAATCCATAAAATACAATTTTCAGGTGCTCCTGCTTTTATTGCTGCATCTCTTAAAATTTTTGCTGCAGCAACACTGCATTTTTGTGCAGATGGATGAAAACCAAAAATTATAACATTTCTTGTTTTTGCTGCAATTAAAGATTTAAACATTGTTGTAGAAGTTGGATTTGTAACTGGTGTTACTCCTGCAATTATTCCTATTGGCTCTGCTATTTCTTCATAACCCTCTTCCTCGTTTTCTGAAATAACTCCAACTGTTTTATCATATTTTATACTATGGTATACATATTCTGTTGCAAACATATTCTTTGTTATCTTATCTTCGTATATACCTCTTCCTGTTTCTTCTACTGCCATTTTTGCAAGTTCCATATGATGTTCTAAGCCTGCCATTGACATTTGCTTTATAATATTATCTATTTGGTCTTGGTCTAATTTCATATATTCTTCAGACGCTATTTTTGCTTTTTCTACTAAGTCGTTTATCATGTTGCTAATTCTTTCTTTTTCTTCTTCACTAACTGGATTTCCCACTTAATATTTCCTCCTTTATGTTTATATTCTTAGCTATTATATAATAACTTATTTTAGTTGTAAATTAAAATTTGTGTTTATTTTAAAACTATTTTTTAGTTCATAATTTATTAAACTATTTTTAATTTCACTATATCTTTACAAGAATTTTATGCAAATAAAAAAGCACCAATGACTTATTTTATTTGTCTTTGGCGTTTTTTATATTACAAGCTTTGGTTTAACATCCATAAAGCTTTTTCATAATCTAAAATATATTCATCTACCATAGATGATGTTCCATATTGCTTTTCTTTTTCAGCTTCTTCCTTTATATGTTTTACTCTATCTAGTAACAACTCAAAATCTTTTATAATGTTTTTAAAAATTTCATTTGAGCAAATTTTTTCATTTTTTGCTTCTGTTATAGTTGTGTTTTCTAAATAATCTTTTAGTGTTCCAAATGGTTCTCCATTTAATGTTAAAATATTTTCTGCAACTTCATCTATTTGGTCATTTATTTTATTGTAATATTCTTCTAGTTTTTCATGAACTATAAAAAAGTCTTCTCCTTTAATGTTCCAATGATAATTTTGCAATTTACGATAAAACACCGCTAAATCTGATAGATACTGATTTAATTCTTTTATTAATGTTTCCATATTAAACCTCCTAAAAATAATGCTAAATTAATTATTTACAATTTTTAGAAGTATTATACATATTATTTTTCGTTATCATTAATTTTAAAATATTCTCCACCTGTTGCATCAAATTCTATAAAAATATTACTTTCAGTTTCTACTTTCCATATAATTTTATTATTTTGCATATCATTTTCTAATTCTATAGACTTAATTTTTTCATTTTCTAGCCCATATTCTTCTAAGATTTTTCTAGCCTTTTCTTTCGCTTCTTCTTCTGAAATAACGTTATCTGATGTAATATCTCCTGCATCCTTTTTTTGTTCGTCTTCATTTTTGTTTATTTCATAATTTTTTTCGCCATTTGTTTCGCTATTTGAATATATTTCTGCCACTTTTTCAGGTTCTTTTTTTACAATGTTATAAGTCTTAGTTCCAGCATATACCACCCCTATAGCTAGAACTAAGCATGCACATGTTGTTAATGCAATTTTTACAAAAGAATATTTCTTTTTCTTTGTTTCTGCATTTTTTACACTCTCTTCAATTACTGTTCTAACCTTATCTGGTATTTCTGTTTCTTCGCTTAAGTCTTGAAATAATCTTTTTTCTATATCATCCATTGCTATATCTCCCTTTTTCTAAAATATTTTTAATTTTCTGAATTGCTCTGATCTTTTTTGTTTTTATAGTATTTACTTTTAAATTTAATATTTTTCCTATTTCTTTGTCTGTAAATCTTTCCATATAATACATAATTATAATGGTTCTATCTTCTTCTTTTAATTTATTACATATAAAGTTAAAATCTAATTTTACATCTGCCCTCTCTATGCATTGTGAATTCATACCTTGCACATATATAGTTTCTTCAAATGGAATTAAATTTGTCTTTTTATTTTTTTTATAAATTAAATTTGTTTCATTAATTAAAATTCTTATTATCCAAGTTTTAAAATACTTTTTTTCTTTTAACTTTTCTATGTTTTTATATGCTATCATAATAGTTTCTTGTATTGCATCATATACATCATCATCATTTTTTAATCTAGCTTTTGCAATATGATATAACTCCTTTTCTACCATTAACATAAGCTTTGTAAAAGAATCTTTATTACCTTTTTTGGCTTTGTCTATTAGTTCCTCCATTTTTCCTCCACTTTTATTTTTTACTTATTTCTATTATTTTAGATAATTTTTTTATATTAAAAAGTTTCATTTTGTACTTATTTTTTGAAACCTTTTCTAATTTATAAATGCTCTAATATAAAAACATGTAAATAACCATTTTTTACAAATTAATTATTTATATTAAATCAAACCATTATTAATATTACAACTGTTAATTATAATAAAATATTTAGGAGGTTTTGATATATGAAAAAAAGAATAATATTGGATATAATTATTTTTATTTTAATTGTAGTAGTCATACTTTTATTAATATTTTTATCAGTTAAATACTTTATCGCTAATGAAAACTTAAATAATTTAAGTGAAAGAAACAATATAACAGAAGATGAAAATACTGGTAAGATAATTATAGAATATTATGACTTATCACAGAACAAAATTTTAAAGTCTTTAGAAATAATTAATAAAAATGAAATAGACACTTTAACTGAAATGATAAAAAATTATGAGATGCCTTCAGAACATATAAAATTGCATGTTGATGGAAAATACGTTGTAAAAATTCCTCAAAATATAACAGTTTCATTTGATTCTTTAGATGATTCATATGTAAAATATGAAGATAATTCATTTAATGGTATTGTTTCCATTTTACCGGAATTTAAAACAATATTGGTAAATATGTTAATCTTAAATTAGGTACTATTATTTTAAAATAAAAGAGGAGCACAGTATCACTGTGCTCCTTGTAAGACGGGTTCCATTTTGGTAAGCCGATACTTCTGGCTAACCAGCGAATCTATCGCCTGCTTTCTTTCGAGTTTTCCGATGCTTAGGTTCTTCAGGGTATTCCTGAATTGTTGCCTTTCTTGGAAAAGCAACGGACAGCGGGGAATATTGTACACTATAAACTCTTGGATTTTCCACTCCTCCCTTTCGCCAATTTCTTGCATGCTGTGGATTAGAGCCAATGCTCTTGTTATTGACCGAATAAGGTTTACCTTTTGTATGGTAAACTCCTCATTGGTCTGGCTGACAGCTTCTCCCATCCTCTCTATGCTCCTTATTAAAAAGTCTGTGAAAAAAATTTTTCACGTACCTTTAATTATACCAAATTTAATTTAAATTTTCAACTTTTTCTTTATTTTATCTTATAAATGTTATATAATATAAGCTAGTTATTATTATAAAGGAGTTTGGTAATATGGCATACAATTTTAAAGAAGTAGAGAAAAAGTGGCAAGATAAGTGGTACAAAGAAGGTACTTTTAATGCCAAAAACGATTTTAATAAAGAGAAGTGGTTTGGATTAATAGAATTTCCTTACCCATCAGGGCAAGGTCTGCATGTAGGTCATCCAAGAAGTTACACAGCATTAGACATTGTAGCAAGAAAAAGAAGGATGCAAGGTTACAATGTACTTTTCCCTATTGGATTTGATGCTTTTGGACTTCCTGCTGAAAATTATGCAATAAAAAATCATATACATCCAAAAATAACAACAGAAAAAAATATTAACCATTTTAAAGAGCAATTAAAATCAATTGGTTTTTCTTTTGATTGGTCAAGAGAAGTTAATACAACTGACCCTAATTATTACAAATGGACACAATGGATTTTTATTCAATTATATAAACATGGTCTAGCTTATAAAGCAACTATGCCTATTAACTTTTGTACAGGCTGTAAAGTAGGTCTTGCAAATGAGGAAGTTGTAAATGGTGTTTGTGAGCGTTGTGGTAGTCCAGTTGTTCAAAAAGAAAAATCTCAATGGATGCTAAAAATTACAGAATATGCACAAAGATTAATTGATGATTTAGATGAAGTTAACTATTTAGATAAAATTAAAGCTCAACAAATTAACTGGATAGGTCGTAGTGAAGGCGCAGAAGTAGAATTTAAAATAGCTGGTACAGATAAATCTTTAAAAGTTTATACAACAAGACCAGATACTCTATTTGGTGCTACATACATGGTAGTTGCTCCAGAACATCACATGATAGAAGATTTAAAAGATAGTATAACAAATATGGATGAAGTTAATAATTATAAATATCAAGCTTCTTTAAAATCTGACTTTGAGCGTTCTGAGCTTAATAAAGAAAAAACAGGTTGCGAAATTAAAGGAATAAAAGCTATAAATCCATTAACAGGCAAAGAAATTCCTATTTGGGTTTCAGATTATGTTTTAATAACATATGGAACAGGTGCAATAATGGCTGTTCCTGGACACGATACTCGTGACCATGAATTTGCTAAAAAATTTGGATTGCCAATTATTCAAGTTATAAAATCTAATAATAATGAGGAAGTAGATATTGAAAAAGAAGCATTTACAGATGTTGCAACTGGAGTACTTATTAATTCTGGATTTTTAAATGATTTATCTGTTGAAGATGCTAAAAAGAAAGTTATAGAATATTTGGAAGAACACAATATTGGAGATAAAAAAGTAAATTACAAACTTCGTGACTGGGTATTTTCAAGACAACGTTACTGGGGAGAACCTATTCCAATGGTTTATTGTGACAAATGTGGTTGGGTTCCTGTTGATGAAAAAGATTTACCTTTAAGACTACCAGATATCGAAGATTACGAACCTGGTGAAAATGGGGAATCTCCTCTTGCCAAACATACTGAGTGGGTTAATACTACTTGCCCACACTGTGGTGCACCTGCTAAAAGAGAAACAGACACAATGCCACAATGGGCTGGTTCTTCTTGGTATTATTTAAGATATATGGATCCACACAATAATGAAGCTTTAGCTTCAAAAGAAGCTTTAGAATATTGGTCTCCAGTAGACTGGTATAATGGTGGTATGGAACATACAACACTTCACTTGTTATACTCAAGATTTTGGCATAAATTCTTATATGATATTGGAGTTGTTCCTACTAAAGAGCCATACCAAAAGAGAACATCTCATGGTATGATTTTAGGAAGCAATGGAGAAAAAATGTCTAAATCAAAAGGTAATGTTGTAAATCCTGACGATGTAGTAAATGAGTTTGGTGCAGATGCATTTAGAGTTTATGAAATGTTTATGGGACCTTTTGATCAAACAGCTCCTTGGTCTATGGAAAGTATTAGAGGTTGTGCAAAATTCTTAGATAGAGTTTGGAAATTACAAGATTTATTAACAGATGGTGATAAATATTCTCCACAATTTGAAGGTATGATGCACAGAGCTATTAAAAAGGTTTCTTCAGACATAGAAGAAATGAAATTTAATACTGCTGTTTCTACTTTCATGACAATGGTTAATGAATTTTATAAAGCAAAAACTATTAACAAAGCAGAATTTAAAACATTTTTACAATTGTTAAATCCTTTTGCTCCTCATATGACAGAAGAATTGTTAAAAACAGTTTTAGGAGAAGACGAAGATTTTGCTTACATGAAATGGCCTGAATATGACGAACAAAAAACTATTTTAGAAGAGATTACATTACCTATACAGTTTAATGGTAAATTAAAAGAAACTATACAAATTGCTTTAGACGAAGACGAATCTTCTGTTAAAGAAAAAGTTCACAATGTTATTGATTCTAAATTAGATGGAAAAACAATTGTAAAAGAAATATATGTAAAAAATAAAATCTATAATATAGTTGTTAAATAATTAATTTTTCAAATATTTATAAACAGAAAATCCCTTAATTATAAATTGAGGGATTTTTTTATTATTAATCAAACATCATAATAAAATTTTGTTAATTTTTATCGTATTTTGTAATATTTTTGTAACATAATAGTCATAATAATTTAATGATAATTTAAACAAAAGTGTTGTATAATATAATAGATAATTACTAAGGAGAACCAAAATTTATGAGTATTGAAAAAGATTTAAAAAGAGAAGGTATTGAAGTAATAAATAGGTTAGATACTTTAAGTGTAAATTCATTAGCAAGTTCTGTTGCAAATAAGCTTTGTAAGGCATTTCCTAATGAGCATTTTGTTTATCAAAACTTATTTATAAACTTATCTAGATTACCTATGTATGTAGCTAAAATACCAGATGGACTAGCTGAAGCTAACTATTTCTATAAAAACTCTTCTGTTTATTTTAAAGATGGTTTAACAGTAGACGAATTAGAAAAGTTTGCTATACACGAATTTATACATCATATTCAAGAAATAAAAGATAATAAAGGCAATTTATTAAGACTAGGTCTTTGTGAAATAGGAGATTTTAAAACTTATGGTTTAGGCTTAAATGAGGCTGCTGTTCAGCTTGCCGCTTCTAAAGCATTAAACCAAGAAGAAGATATTGTTAAATATTATGGTATTTCATTACCTACAAAAAGTCCTATTTATTACCCAATTATCTGTAATTTAGTAGAGCAACTAACATACATTACAGGTGAAGATATGCTTTGGGACAGTATGTTTAATTGCACAGATACTTTTAAAGAAAATTGCATTGAACTATTAGGCGAATCTAATTTCTTAAAAGTTCAAGATAATTTCGACAAGATATTAGATATAGAAGAAAAAATAATTAATTTAAATAATAATTTAATGAATAATGATTTAGATGAAGTAAAATCACACAAATTATCAATTAAAGTGGAAAACTTAAAAAATAAACTAAAAAATACATTTTTCGATACACAAAATTTAATATACTCTTCTTATTTTGATAGAGAATTTAATAAAATTCATACAACTAACGAAATAGATTTATACAGGATGGAATTATATAATTATAAAAATTATCTTGGAATATCTGAAGATTATACAGATTTTAATGACTATTATATTAACAAAATGATAGCTTTAGATGACAGATATACGCAGATAATAAATAATGTTGCATTAGTTCCTGTTAAAAATTCTGTTTGGAGTAGATTATTTAAAACTATTAGTAAATTATTTGGATTTAATGCTGAAAAGAACTATAATTATAATGATAAATAAAATTATTGATAATAAATATAATTTTTTTCATAAAAAATAGGTTAATTACTTAATGTAATTAACCTATTTTTATTTATATTATGTATAATTTTCTAACCAATATTTTATATATCAAAATGCAACATAATGTAATAAATTCTTTATAGAATAAACTTACTATATTTTTAAATAATCTCTTATTATTTCTGCTACATTTCTTCCATCTCTTGCTGCCCAAGATACAGTAGCTGTATTTCCAACTAAATCTCCTCCTGCAAAAACTTTATCTATTGAAGTTCCATAGTTTTCGTTTATTTTTACATATTTTCTATCTGTAAGTTCTATATTTTCTTTAAGCAAATTTTCTTCCTCTGTTTTTGCACCTACTGCCATAACAACATAGTCTATGTCCATCTCATAATTGCTTCCTAAAATTTCTACAGGTGACAACCTTGTCTCTCCTTCTTTTTGTACAAGGTCCATTTTAATACACTCTATTTTTTCTACTTTTTCTTTGCCTATAACTTTTTTAATATTTGTTTGAAATAAAAAGTCAATTCCCTCTTTTTTGGCATCTGCTATTTCTTTTTTTTCAGCAGGCATTTGCTCTTCTGCCCTTCTGTATATTACTTTTACGCTTTTTGCCCCCATTTTGTTTATAGTTCTAGCAGCATCCATGGCAACATTTCCGCCACCTATAACTGCAACATTTTTACCATTATATTTTGGGTGATTTCCTAATTCTAATAAAGTGTTAGCACCATATACACCTTCTAAATTTTCTCCAGGAATTTTCATACCAGTAGGTACATTTGCTCCTATTGCTAAATATATAGCATCATACTTTTCTTTTAACTCTTCTATAGATAAGTTTTTTCCAAGTTCCATACCATATTTTACATCTATTCCTAAATTTAAAATCTGTGTAATAGTTTTGTCTAATATATCTTTATTAAGTCTAAATTCTGGTATTCCTCTTCTTAGTATTCCACCTAAAGAATTATATTTTTCAAATATTGTAACATTAATACCATATTTCCTTAAAAATGCTGCACAAGTTAATCCAGAAGGTCCGCTTCCCACAACAGCTACATTTTTTTTATTTGTTTTACTATCTTCTTGTGCAATTTCTTCTTTCCATGTTTCTTTCAGGCTGTTTTCATTTTTTAACATTTCATCTGCTATGTATGCTTCTATTTTTCCTATTGATACTGGCTCTCCTTTTATTCCTCTTACACATTTGCCTTGGCATTGCTTTTCATGTGGGCATATTCTTCCGCAAATAGCAGGTAACACTGTAGTTTCAGATAATATTTTATATGCTTCTTCTATTTTTCCTTCTTTGGTTAGTCTTATAAATTCTGGAATATTGTTATTAAGAGGACATCCCTTTAAACTACATGGCTTCATAGGACAATGTAAACAATATTCTGTATCTTTTTTTATTTCGCTGTTCATTATAAATCCTTTCATTTTGCTAATTTTATATGGTATTATACTTCTCTACAACTTCTTTTAAATCTCTCCAAAATTCTATCTTTTTATTTTCATCTCTTAAAAGTGCTGCTGGATGCCATGTTGGCATATATATTATACCGTTTTTTTCAATCCATTTTCCCCTAGTTGATGTAATTCCATATTCATTTCCTAAAATATTTTTTAAAGCTGTACTTCCAAGCAATACTATTATTTTAGGTTTTACTAATACCACTTGATTTCTTAAATAATCTAAACAAGCTACTGCTTCATCTGCTTCTGGTACTCTATTTCCTGGTGGTCTACATTTTACTACATTTGCTATATACACCTTGCTTCTATCTATACCAAGCCCTTGAAATGCTTTGTTCATAAGTTGCCCAGCTTTTCCTACAAATGGTATTCCCTCTTTTTCCTCGTCTGCACCAGGTCCTTCCCCAATAAACATTAAATTTGCTTCTTTATTTCCTTCTCCAAATACAATGTTTTTTCTTCCTGTGCAAAGCTTACATTTATTACAATTAATTATGCTTTTTTCTAAGTCTTCCCAATTATCGTACATTTTTGCTCCTTTTACTACTACATTAGTATTATATAAGTAACTAAATTATTAGTCAATTAATAAGACCATCTATTCTAATACTATTTTCTTCTGTTACAATTTTCCTACTCTTCTACACAATTTTCTAATAATTGAATTTTCGTTTCATTATATGTATTAATCTCTGCCATAATGCCTATTGGTA
>CAJMQM010000029.1 GCA_905215615.1 uncultured bacterium
TATTTGCATGAAGATATAAACAATAAATATAAACAATATTATGATGAAGATACAAATATTTTAAACACAGAAATAGAAAACTTGTATTATAGGCTAAAAATAAAACAAACAGATTATGCTTCAATAAAAAAGGATGTTATTATAAAACAATATATATTTGAGAATAACAATAGCATAGATTTAAAATTAAGCTTTTTAGCACACTCAAAATTAATTTATGAAGAAAATAACTCTGTAGGTTCAAAAATAAAGAATAATTCCTTAATACAATATTGCCATGATTATGCCCTTGGAATTTTCTCAAAAGACAATATTAGTAGCTATCAATTAAATGATGTTGAAGAAAATATTCAAAGTGGTGTTATTCAAGATAAAGATTATATTGGTATGTCTCCTAATTCTGCAGTAGGCTACAACATAGGAACAATAAAGCCAGGTGAGAAAAAAGAATTTGTTTTATTTGTTATGCCAGTAGAAGGCATGGCAGATGGAGATAATGAAGCAATATTAGACGAAATAGACGATATAAGAAAAATGGATGTAAAAGCAGAAAAACAAAATGTATCTAGATATTGGAAGAAGTTTGTAAAAGACCATTATAAATTAGAAGAAAAATATCAAGTTACAAATAAGAATTATAAAGGGTATTTAGAAAAACTAAATAAAATTTATAAAAGAAGCATACTATTATTACCATTGTTTTTTAATGAAACAACAGGAGGTATAGTTGCTTCAGCAGAGGTAGATGAAAATAAAGAACATTCTGGAAGGTATGCATACTGTTGGGCAAGGGATGCAGTGTTTATTTGTTCAGCACTTGATAAAATAGGTATGACAAAAGAAGTAGATAAATTTTACAAAGTATTTTGTAAAAATACACAAAGTAAAAACGGCATGTGGGAACAAAGATTTTATACAGATGGAAAGCTTGCACCTTGTTGGGGTTACCAAATAGATGAAACAGCAAGTGTTGTATATGGTGTTTATGAACACTATAAGGTAACAAAAGAAGAAAAATTTATAAAAGACACATTTAAAATGTGTGATAAAGCTGTAAGATTTCTTGAAAAATATATGGACAACATCTTAGGAACAAAAGACAAAAGCGATGTTGTAAAAAATGAAATAGAAGAAACATATCATACAGAAGATAGAGAAAAACTTCCTTTAAGTTACGATTTATGGGAAATGAACGAGGGAGTTCATTTGTATTCATTGGCAAGTATAAATTCAGTATATAATGCAATGCTTAAAATTTATGAGCTTGTTGAACCAGAGTACAAAGAAAATAGGTTAAAACTTGAAAACATACATAAAAATATAGTTCATATAAAAAAGCAACAAGAAGTTATGCAAAAATATATAAGTCAAAACTTATATAATGAAAAAACAAAAACATTAAAAAGAAATATACAAGATGACAAAACAGATATAAGCGTATTAGGCAGTGTAGTTCCATTTGAAATGTTTGGACCAAAAGAGAAAAAAGTATTAAATACAATAGAAAAAATAAACCTAACTTTACGTACATATACAGGTGGCTATTTAAGATGTGAGCAAGACAATTACCGTGAAGGAAATAGTCCATGGCCAATAGCTACACTTTGGATGTCAATGTATTATAAAAAAGCAGGGGAAAAACAAAAATCAAAAGAGTGTATAGAATTTGTTGTAAAAACATGTAATGAGCATGGTTTATTAGGAGAGCAAGTAGACAATGCAAAATTAGAGCCAAACTGGGTAATAGGCTTAGGTTGGTCACATGCAATGTTTATATTATCTTTGTAAGAAATTAGAGGCATGCCATTTTTCCACGAAAGTGGCTAAAAATTAGGTACTGTCTCTAATTTCTAATTTGTATATTAGAAAGGAAAGTAATAAAAAATGGCAAAAACAAGCACTATTTTTGTATGCAGTAATTGTGGGTATGAATCTGGAAAATGGCTAGGAAAATGTCCTGCTTGTAATGAGTGGAATAGTTTTTATGAAGAAAAGCTTTCTAAAAATACAGCAGGAGCTACTAAAGAGAAAAAAGTTGTTACTCCAAGATTATTAAACGAAGTAAAAGGTGCTGAAGCATTTAGAATTAAAACAGGTATAGGTGAATTAGATAGAGTTTTAGGTGGAGGTTTAGTAAAAGGTTCTTTAGTTTTAGTAGGTGGAGAGCCTGGAATTGGTAAATCTACATTAATATTGCAACTTTGCAATAGCTTACAGGCAGAAGGAAAAGTTTTGTATGTTTCAGGAGAGGAATCTGCAGAACAAATAAAAATTAGAGCAGATAGATTAGGAATACAAAATAGCGACATATTATTTTTAGGTGAAACAGATATAGATGTTATAGAAAGCAATATTTTAGAAATTAATCCAAAATTAGTTATAATAGATTCAATACAAACAATGTATTCAGAAGATATTACATCAGCAGCAGGTACTGTAAGCCAAGTAAGAGAAATTACTTCTAGAATTATGAGAATTTGTAAAAGCAATGAAATCACAACAATTATAATAGGTCATGTTACAAAAGACGGTAATATAGCAGGACCAAGAGTACTTGAACATATGGTAGATACAGTTTTATACTTAGAAGGAGAAAGATATTTTTCATATAGAATTTTAAGAGGAGTAAAAAATCGTTTTGGATCTACAAACGAAGTAGGCATGTTTGAGATGCAAAGCGAAGGCATGAAGGAAATTACAAACCCATCTTCTGTATTAATTTCAGAAAGAAAAGATAATCCACCAGGTTCTGTAATTGTTGCTGCAATGGAAGGAACAAGGCCACTTCTAATAGAGCTTCAAGCTTTAACTACATTAAGTGTTTATGGTTTGCCAAGAAGAACTGCAAATGGAATAGACTATAATAGGCTTACTCTTCTAATTGCAGTATTAGAAAAAAAATTAGGGTTTGCACTTGGAAACCAAGATGTTTACCTAAATGTAGTTAGTGGTATAAGAATTTCAGAACCAGCGGTCGATTTGGCAATAATATTATCTTGTGCATCAAGTTTTAGAAATATTAGTATACCAACAGATACAGTTGTTATAGGCGAAGTTGGCTTAACAGGCGAGGTAAGAGCCGTTAATTTAATAGATAAAAGATTAAAAGAAGCAGAAAAACTTGGATTTAAAACTTGTATAATTCCAGAAACTAATAAAAAACTATTGAAAGAAAGCTATAAATTAGATATAATAGGCGTTAGTAATATTAAAGAAGCAATTCAAGCAGTAGGACTTAGGTAAAAGTTGAAAATTAGATGTAGTAAAATATGGTAAAGACATTGCTAGAATGGTTAGAGGGAGGAAATAATGGCAACAAAGAACGACGAGATAACAGATATTTTAAAGCTAATAGCCCCAGGAACACCTATAAGAGATGGACTTGAAAATATTTTAAAAGCTAAAACAGGAGGACTTATTGTAATAGGAGACAAAAAAGAAGTATTAGACTTAGTAGATGGAGGCTTTAAGTTGGACATAGACTATTCGCCAGCTAGATTATATGAGCTTGCAAAAATGGATGGTGCAATTGTTTTAAGTGCAGATTTTAAGAAAATTTTATTTGCTAATACACAATTAATACCAGACTCTAGTGTTCCAACATCAGAAACTGGTACAAGGCATAGAACTGCAGAACGTACAGCAAGGCAAACAGGGTCTTTGGTAATAAGTATATCTCAAAGAAGAGGTATTATTACAATTTTCAAAGGAACTATAAGATATGTACTAGAAGAAACTTCTCAAGTAATTTCAAAAGCTAGCCAAGCACTACAAACTGTAGAAAAATATAAAAAAGTATTTGACAATAAACTTAGTATATTAAATGAGTACGAATTTAACGACATTGTTACATTAGAAAATGTTATTATAGCAATTCAGCGTGCAGAAATGGCAATGAGAGTTATAGAAGAAGTAAAAAAAGCTATTTACGAACTAGGAGATGAAGGTAGACTTTTGGAGATGCAACTTGCAGAACTTACAGGAGATATGGAAAATGAGGAATTACTTATTGTAAAAGACTATATAGCTCCTGGCAGAAAAAAAGCACCTGAAAAAGTACTAGAAGAAATAAAAAATCTTAACAGAGACGATTTATTAAAGCCAGATAAAATAGCAACAGCACTTGGTTACGAAGACTTTGATAATTATGATGAAGTTGGAGTTTATACAAGAGGGTATAGAATACTAAATAAAATTCCAAGGATGCCAAGCAATATAGTAGAAAATTTAGTAAAATCATTTAAATCATTTCAACATATATTAGCAGCAGAAATTCCACAGTTAGACGATGTAGACGGAATTGGAGAAGTTAGAGCAAGAACAATAAAGCAGTCTTTAAGAAGGATGCAAGACCAATTTGTTTTTGATAATTTAATATTATAAATTAGTGCAATATTCACAAAAAATTCATTTGATATATAGAGAAAAATAGTATATATTATTATTTAGAAATAGCATTATCAAGAATATTATAGAAAGAAGAGGAAATTAAATGAAAGTATTTTTAAGAACTTTACTAGTTATAGGAATTATTATAGCAATATTAGGAATAGGCTTGGTAGGGTATGGGTTTTATCAAAAACTAACAGTTGAAGAAACAAACCCAATAGCAACAATGGAAGTAGAAGGTTATGGAACAATAAAAATAGAGTTATACCCAGATATGGCTCCAAACACTGTAGCAAACTTTATTACACTTGCTAATAGAGGATTTTATGATGGGCTAACATTTCACAGAGTAGTTCAAGACTTTATGATCCAAGGTGGAGATAAATCTGGTAATGGAACAGGAGCACCAAGTTTAAGTGACTTGGAAGACAATGTTTCAGAAAATAAAGAATATTGTATTCCAGGTGAATTTATAGCAAATGGTTATACTAATAATACTTTAAAACATACAAAAGGTGTTATATCTATGGCAAGATCAGATTATAGCCAAACTGATTCTTCTTTACTAGAAGAAGGCTATAACTCAGCAGGTTCACAATTCTTTATAATGACAGAAGACAATTCTTCATTAGATGGATTATATGCAGCTTTTGGTAAAGTTATAGAAGGTATGGATGTAGTAGAAAAAATAGAAAATGTAGATGTTACATATAGAAGTAGCGAACTAGCAGATGGGGAAGAAGCACCAAAAGATGAAGAAGGAAACACATTGGATGCAGATAGACCTTTAGACCCACCAGTAATTACAAGCATAAGAGTAGAAACAAATGGCGTGGATTATGGAATTCCAGAAACACAAGATGTATTTGATTATTATACATGGCTAATGACAAAATATTATTCTAATAATTCTGTGTTAACACCTAGTGAATAAATAATTATTGTAAAAAATGTTTTGTCAATTTACAAATTGTATAATTTGGGAGGACACTTTAATGAATTTAGCAAATAAACTTACTATTTTTAGAATAATTTTAGTCCCTATACTTGTAATAATACCATTTTTTAATATAAATGGAAGCTTATGGGGAATACCATTAACCTATATAATTATGGACATAATATTTATAATAGGCTCATGCACAGATAAGTTAGATGGCTATATTGCAAGAAGCAGAAATCAAGTAACTACATTTGGAAAATTTTTAGACCCAATTGCAGATAAAATATTAGTTATAACAGCAATGATTTTACTAGTTCAATATAAAGGATTGCCAGCTTGGATACCTGTAATAGTTATTGCAAGAGAATTTATAGTTTCAGGCTATAGATTAATTGCAGTAGAAAAATCAGGAAAAGTTGTAGCAGCAAGTATATGGGGCAAACTAAAAACTGCAACACAAATGGTAGCAATAGCACTACTATTTATAGATGCAAATCCATTTGGAGCAATATTTGGTGGAAACTTAACAGGTGGAGCATTTGCACTTAACCTACTAAGTACATTATTAATGAGTATTTCTATTATAGCAACAATATTTTCAGGAATAGATTACCTAAAAAACGGGAAAGATTTATTTAAAGACTAAAATAAGTCTATATACATCAAAGGAAAGGCTAAAAATGCCTCTCCTTTTAAATTGTAAAAAAGTATTTAAAATTTGTTATGGGAAGTGTAAATATGGAATTAGAACAAGCTAAAAAAAGAGCAGAAGAGCTACGTCCTTTATTAAAATATTATACTCAAAAATATTTTGACGATGAGCAAGTAGTTAGTGACTATGAGTATGATATGCTAATGAAAGAATTAAAAGGCATAGAAAAAGAATACCCAGAGCTTATAACTAAAGATTCACCAACACAAAGAGTTGGTGCAAGCATAAAAAAAGGTTTTGAAAAAGTAACACATGAAGTACCATTACAAAGTCTTCAAGATGTATTCTCATTTGCAGAAGTAGAAGAATTTGACGAGAGGATGAGAAAAGCAGCAGAAGAATATGGTTTGCCACTAGATTACGTTGTAGAAACTAAAATAGATGGGCTTTCTTCAGCATTAGAATATAAAAATGGAATTTTAGTAAAAGGTGCAACACGTGGAGACGGTATAATAGGGGAAGATGTAACAGATAATTTAAAGACTATAAAAACTATACCCAAAAAACTATCTAAACCAATAGATATAACTGTACGTGGAGAAGTTTTTATAAGCAAAGATGACTTCGATAAACTAAACGAAGATAGACTTTTAGAAGAAGAAGGACAATTTGCTAATGCAAGAAATGCAGCAGCAGGTTCTTTAAGACAGTTAGATAGTAAAATAACAGAAAAAAGACCATTAGATATTTATATATTCAATGTTCAAAAAAGTGATACAATAGAATTTAAAACACATTATGAAAGCTTGTTATATTTAGAAGAATTAGGTTTTAATGTAAATCCTGTAAAAGTATTGTGCAAAGACATAAAAGAAGCAATAGAAGAAATTAAAAAAATTGGCGAAAATAGGGATAAGCTTACATTTGGAATAGATGGAGCAGTTGTAAAAGTAAATAACTTGGAATTAAGGGAAAAAGTAGGTACAACATATAAAACTCCAAGATGGGCAGTTGCATATAAATACCCACCAGAAAAAAAGCAAACAATAGTAAAAGACATAGTTTGCCAAGTAGGAAGAACAGGAGCAATTACTCCAATGGCAATATTAGAACCAGTTTTTGTAGCAGGCTCAAAAATATCTAAAACAACACTTCACAATGGTGACTATATAAAAGAAAAAGATATTAGAGTAGGAGATACAGTAGTAATTCAAAAAGCAGGAGATGTTATTCCAGAGGTAATAGATGTTGTAAAAGAAAAAAGAACAGGTGAAGAAAAGCCTTTTGAAATGCCTACAGTATGCCCTGTATGTGGTGCAGAAGCTGTAAGAGAAGAGGGAGAGGCTGTATTAAGATGTATAGGAATAGAGTGCCCTGCAAAATTATATAGAAGTATAATACATTTTGCCTCAAAAGATGCAATGGACATAAATGGTCTTGGAGAAGCAATTATAGAAGAACTAATAAATAGAAACCTAATCTCTAATATTCCAGACATATATAATTTAACTTTTGAAGATATTGCATCATTAAAAAAGAACGGTAAAAAATTTGCCCAAAACTTATTAGATGCAATAAACGAAAGTAAAAATAGAGACTTATATAGGTTAATCAATGCATTAGGAATAAGACATGTTGGGGTAAAACTTGCAAAATCAATAGCAAAAAAATATAAAACAATGAAAGCACTAATGGAAGCACCATATGAAAGTTTGTGCTTAAAAGAAGATATAGGAGAAATTACAGCGAATAGTATATACGAATTCTTTAGGCAAGAGCAAACAATAGATTTAATAAATAAACTAAAATCCGCAGGTGTTAACATGAAACTTCAAGAAGATGAAAACCAAGTTTCAGACGAGAAATTTGCAGGAAAAACATTTGTGTTAACAGGCACATTAGAAACAATGTCAAGAGAACAAGCAAGCGAAATAATAGAAATGCATGGTGGAAAAACCTCAAGCTCTGTTTCTAAAAAAACAGACTATGTTTTAGCAGGAGAAGAAGCGGGAAGCAAGCTAAAAAAAGCACAAGACTTAGGAATAACAATAATAAATGAAAGCCAATTTAAAGAAATGCTGGAAAATTAGAACTAGACCATTTTTATAAAAATAAAAAGGCGAAATAAAGCAAAAAGTAAAAAGCATAAATAAAAACGCAAGAATAAAAAATAAAATTAGAATAAAAAAATTAAAAAATTAAAAAGAAAATAAAGACTAGAAATAAAAACTAAAAAAGACCAGTTGTAAACTAAATTAAATTTACAACTGGTCTTTTTTATAACTATTCATTTTTATATAGGCTGTAGAAAAATATATTTTCCTCAATTTCTTATTTTAAAATAGTTAAAACAGTTGGAGCAATTAAACAAATAGCAGAAATAACTATCATACTAATTCCAGCAACCTTATTCTCATTTTCTCTAATTTCATATATACCATAAATAAGTAATCTTAAAAAAATATATAATGATAACAAAATTATTAGTATTAACATACTTCCTTGTATGATATATTTAATAACTTAAATAACCATATACTCCTTTCTTTAATTTTTAATATAATTTGTTTATTCTTAGCTTATTATTCTATTATGTTTCTAACAATAATTGACCAGACTTTAAGTTGCTTTTTACATTTACATCAAAAAACGAATTCTTGTATTTTTCTAACCATTTATAATCTACCCAGTCGTTCCAAGTTGAAAATTGGTGTATAGTAGTTTTACCGAAACCTACTATATCTGCTTTAAATTCTTTAGATGTTTTATATAAGTAATTAGTCATATTTTGCTTTATATATACATTAACCGCATCTTCTATTTTCTTTAGATTTTCTTCAGAAAAATAATTTACGTTTTCACTCATAGATATTAGCTGACATGAAATATTAAAATCAAGTTTTATAAAAGGGTTACCATTTACAATAGCAATTTCCTTTTTTACAGGAGAACCTGCACTTAAACGTAAATCAATAGTGTCAGAAACATTTAGTGGGTTTGGAATTGTAATGTTACAATATTGCAAGTTATCACTAGCAAATAAATGGCAAATAGTTTCTATATTATTTAATTCTCCAACCAATTTATCTTCTACAAAAACAGCAAGTCCACTATTTTCAATACCAGAGTCCTCAGATGTTATAGGTGTTTGACCAGCCATATATTCTCCAGATTCTTGCTTGGAGCTAGAGGCACTATGTGTGGCATTATCATTTACTGAACCCAAAATGGCAGAAGCACTTTTTCTTGTGTTTTGCATATCATAGAAAAATTGGCTAATAGATATATTTTGTGTGTACCCAGTATATTCACTAGATGTTGGAATAGTTTCATAATATCTTGCAGATAATCTTTCTAATTTGGAGCTAGCGCTTTCTAAAAAATCTTTAGCATCACATTTAGAAACAACTATATTGGCAGTAGGGCGTACTTGAACCGAATTTATTAAAGTATAAATTACATCAGAAATACCAGTAGAAGCAAACTCTTCCGAAAATACTATAACTCTTGTATGTGCTAAATTAATTCTTTTGCTTATATAATTGTTTATTAAATTCATACCATCATTTATGTCACTACACTCTACTGAATATACAATAGCTTCAGAAGATTGTGAAGACCCAGAACCACTAGAAGAGCTATTTGTGGAAGAAAACTGCAAACTTAATTTCATAGTGGATGTTTTACCAACATCAATTCCTATTGCAACAGCATATGCAAGTTTGTCTATATTGTTTGAATAAGAACTACCAGAAAATATAGCTATTAATATTAGTAAAATAATTACAATAAATATAATGTTTTTATTCATTGAGTTTTTCATCTTCTAGGTCTACCTCCTTATTTTTGTTTATAATTTTATACTTAATATTTGCTAAAATTAGTATTAATAAATTTAAGAATATTGCAACGATTATATTAGAATATTTAAAAACAACATTTTCTAAAAAGCGTACCATATTTATATTATCTGGAATTAATGTAATTACATAAGTTATAGTTGCAAAAGCAAGAACTACCGGGAATTCCTTTTTGGTATTAGTTAACTTTCTAAAAATTAGTACAATAATAAAAAGTACTACCGAAATATAAGAGAGTAACGCTAAAATCCAACTAAATACAAAAACTCCATCTATTCTTTGAAACACTTGCCAATAGTTAATATCTCTAGATTCAATATATAAAGAAGAAATCTCGTTTATATCTTCAATAAAAGGAAAGGAAAGTACTAAAGATGCAACACTGCCTATTATAAGAATACCTACTAATACAACACTTATTATAGATACTTTTTTAAAATTTCTACTATCTTTAAGCATTGGCATAATAAAATATAAAACAGCAATACCACTATAAGCAAATATGTTAGAAGCACCAGTTATAAAAGTTTCTTTTACACTAAAACCTAGTATTGGAAAAATTCTATCTAAAGAAAAGTCTTTTATGTTTGAAAATGCTATAACTAATATTGCAATACCAGCTATTGGGGCTATAATTGAATTACATTTTATAACAGCAGAACTACCATATTTATAAACAAATACAATACTTGCTAGAATTACTAGTGTTATTATGCAAATAGAAATATTTTCAAAATATATAATTTCTAAATCTTGTACAATTACTCTAATAGTAGTAGAAAGAATAACAAGAAAATACCCTATAAAAACTATGCCAACAATAACTTTTAAAACTTTGCCACCTAAAAATTCAGAAACATCTATAATGTCTTTTCCTTTAAAGTTGTTAAACAGCTTATTTAAAATTAGAACAAATATAATGGCCAGTATAAAAACATAAATCATATTTAAAATAGTTCCAGTGCCAGTTTCAGATATTATAGTTCTTGGAGTTCCTAAAACTAAATGATTTATAACAATAATTAAAATAAGAGCAATAGCTTGAAAATTGCCTATTTGTTTAATTTCCATCTGGACCTCCTGTTTTATATTTCCACTTCATACTAATACGGTCTTCTCTTTTTGGTCTTTTAGTGTTTAAAAAATCTGCTCTTTTTTCTCTATTCCATAATGGTGGCATAAAATAAGATTTATTATTTTTACCTGTAGCAGGTACATATGGTGCTAAATACGAAACACCGAAAGATTTTATAGAACATAGCAATATTAAATGACCAAATAAAACAATGCCTATTCCCAAAAATCCACCTAAAAATCCGGCAATAATGTATAAAAACCTAGCAATTCTTAAATGAAAGCTTAAATAAAAATCTGGAATAGCAAAAGATGTAATACCAGTTATAGCAATAATTATTATTAAAATTGGGCTTACAATGCTAGCTTCTACAGCCGCCTGCCCCAAAATTAAAGCACCAATAATACCAATTGTTGTACCAATAGGAGAGGGGACTCTTAAACTAGCTTCTCTTATTAATTCAAAAGATATTTCCATTGCTAAAATTTCTACAATAATAGGAAATGGAACAGATTCCCTTGAAGCAACAATAGCAAAAAGCAATTCTGTTGGTATAATTTCTTGGTGGAAATTTGTTATTGCAACATATAGTCCTGGCAAAAGCAATGTAATAAAAAATGCAATTAACCTTACAAATTTAAGTAAATTTGCATATTGGAATTTTAAGTTAGTATCTTCTGCAGAAGATAGAAAATCTATAAACACACCAGGCATTATAAGTGCATATGGGCTACCATTTACAATTACAACAACCCTTCCTGCTAGAATATAATTTGCAGCTTTATCTGGTCTTTCTGTAGAAAGCATTTGCGGTAGGCTAGAATTGCTGTCATCTTCAATTAATTGTTCTAACTGCCCAGAAGAAAGAATAGTATCTATATCTAAATTATTTAATCTATATTTTACTTCTGCAACTAAATCGTTGTTTGCAATATCTTTCATATAGCATACAGCACATTTGGTTTGGCTTACTTTACCAACACTTAAGCTCTCTATAACTAAATTTTCGTTATTTACAAAACGACGTACCATAGAAGTATTTGTACGAATTACTTCTGTAAAAGCTTCTTGTGCACCACGTATTACAGTTTCGTTTTTAGGTGAGTCCACACTTCTTTGCTTAAACCCTTTTGCATCTATACTAAAAGCAGTATCAATAGTGTCTACAAAAAGTAAACAATTTCCCATATTAATGTCTACTAAAATATCTTTAAAACTACTTTTTTTATTAACAGAATTTTGTGGAACTAAAGAGTTATATATATAGTCTACTAAATCAAACTTTTTTACTTTTCTAACAGTTATATTATTAGAAATTGCCTCAGATATTATTCTAGTTTCGTTTCCATCGTAAATATTTGCTCTATTTCTAAGCATTAAAGGTTGCAGTACAAAGTCATTAATAATTTGTGTATCTACCATACCATCAATATATATTAAAAAAGCATTATATTGCTTATTTCTTGCAGTTAGTGTAAATTCACGAATTGCAACATCACTATTAATTAAAGTATTGTATTTTACTTTTAAAATATCTAAATTAATACTAAGAGAAGGAAAAATATTTTTAGGGTCTTTTTCGGAATTAATTTCATCTATTTGCGATTCATCGTTTTCTAAACCATTTTCGGACAAAATAAACTCATAATGTTCTTCATTATTAGGGTAAAACGTATTTTTTATTAATGTAAAAAATTTATTCATAAATAATCACGTTCTCCTTTACATATTTAGGTTTTTTCTAGGTTACCTATAAACCTTATAAAATTAATAAAAGTTTTATAGATATTTTTACCTAAAATTAAAAAAATATGTAAAAAATTTATAAAACGTTATTTTATGTTAGCAATTAAAATGCAACTAAAAATGAAATCAAAATGTAATGCGAATGTAATATGTTTGGAATAGTAATTCTCAATTTGATATGATATAATTATTCTGCAAAATGAGATAAAACAGAACAAAATATTCCTTAAAAGCAAAATATAAATGTAAAAAGTGACTAATAAAACAAAAAATGGGGAATAATACAAAAGAGCATATAAAAAGAGAGCAAAAATATACAAAAGAAATAAAATTATTATAAAAATATTAATATAAAAGAGGAGTGTATAAACATGGAAAGGAACACAAAAGGAATAACATTAATATCACTAGCAGTAACAATATTAATAATATTAATATTGGCA
>CAJMQM010000030.1 GCA_905215615.1 uncultured bacterium
AATTAGATAGAATAAGTCAAGACGACTTATTAAGAAGAAGGCTATTAAAAGCAGAATTACTTAGGATGGACCAAGAACAAAGAGAAGATGATGCAATGGCAAAAGGCAAGAGAGAAGGCAAACAAGAAGAAAAAACAGAAATAGCAAAGAATCTATTGAAAGAAAAAGTATCATTAGAAATAATAATGAAAGCAACAGGACTAACTAAAGAAGAAATTGAGAAAATAAGAAATAAAGAGTAATTTACATATAATCAAAACTATACAAATTGTTAAATAAAATTTGTATAGTTTTTTTATTAATGATGGCAGATAAACTCTAGCGCTTTGGGGTATATTTTTATTTGCATATTCATATTTACTTTTGGCGAGTGCAATGATATAATTTAGCGAGAATATTAAGGCAAGAGTAATTTTACCGTACTATTTATGTAAAAAATTACAGCTAGTCAAATGTAAACTAATATATTTATAAAGATAGGATGTGTTAATTATGAAAATAGTTGAAAAAGAATTTATGTGTGTATTACTTGGAAGTGATATAAACACATATAGTATGGCAAGAGCATTTCATGAGGAATATGGAATAAAATCTAGAGTAATGGGAAAATTTTATACAGGACCAAGTTATAATAGTAAAATAGTAGACTTCTATGCAGATCCTAAAATGGATCAAAGAGAGGTATTTATAGAAGCAGCCAATAAATTTGCAAATGAACACAAAGATAAAAAGTTAATATTATTGGGCTGTGGAGATAATTATGTAAGACAAGTTATAGAGTGTAGGGATGAACTTGCAGATAACTACATAGTTCCATATATAGATAAAGAGCTTATGGAAAGATTAATAAAAAAAGAAGAATTTTATGAAATGTGTGAAAAATATGGTATTTTATATCCAAAAACATTTATATATTCTAACGGTATGAACCTAAATTATACATTAGAATTTGACTTTCCTGTTATATTAAAGCCATCTAATAGTGTAGATTATTTTGCACATGATTTTGAAACACAGCACAAAGTATATAAAATAGAAACTAGAGAAGAGCTAGACAGAGTAATAAAACAAATATATGATGCTGGCTATTCAGATACATTAATTATACAAGAGTTTATTCCAGGTGATGACACTTATATGAGAGTTATGACAGGTTATGCAAATAAAAATGGAAAAGTAGAATTAATGTGTTTAGGACATACAATGCTTGAAGAACATACACCACACGGAATAGGAAATCATGCAGTAGTTATGACAGAATATAACCAAGAGCTTGCAAATAAGCTTAAAGCTTTTTTAGAAGATATACATTATATAGGATTTTTTAATTTTGATATTAAATATAGTGAAAAAGACAATACTTTTAGAGTATTTGAGATAAATGTGCGCCAAGGAAGAAGCAATTACTATGTAACAGGAGCTGGTTATAATTTAGCAAAATATATTGTAGAGGACTACATATATAATAAAGAACATGATTATTTAATAGCAGATAATATTAACTTATGGACAGTAATTCCAATAGGAATAGCATATAAATATGTAGATGAAAACTATGTAAAACAAATGAAAGAACTAAAAAAAGAAGGAAAATTTATTAATCCTTTATTTTACAAAGGAGATAATAAACTATCAAGAACTTTAGCATTATTAAAAAGCCAATATGCACATTATAGTAAATATAAAAAGTTTTTGAAAAAATAAACAGAAGGAAGGAATTTGCTTGAATAAAAAAATACTAGGAATAATAGGAGGCATGGGACCAGAGGCAACAATAGATTTTTACAACAGAATTGTAAAACACACAGTTGCAAGTAAAGACCAAGAACATATTGATATTGTTATATTAAACCATGCTTCAATAATTGATAGAACATATGCAATAAAAAATAATAAACTTGATGAATTGCTAAGTCAAATGCATGAAGATATAAAAATATTAGAAAATGCAAAAGTAACAAGTATAGCAATTCCATGTAATACAAGTCATAGTATTTTAGACAGAATACAAGGACTAACAAATATACCTATAATTAATATGATAGAAGAAACTGTAAAAAGCCTTAAAAACGATGTTTTACCAGAAGATAAAATAGGAATAATGGCAACAGATGGAACTATTATGCTAGAAATGTACCAAAAAGAGTGCACAAAATATGGCATAAAATATTTTGTTCCAGAAGAAGCAGTGCAAAAACAAGTAATGAGCATTATATATGATGATGTAAAATCAGAAGGTATTTTTGACAATAATAAATTTAAGGAAGTACTAGATTATTTTATAAAAAACGGTTGTAAATATGTAATACTAGGGTGTACAGAGCTATCTGGTTTTAAAGAGTCTTTTAGCAAAAACACTATTGACCCTATGGATTACTTAGTAAAAGCCTCAATTATAAGTGTAGGTGGAAAATATAAAAATTTATAAATACGTGAATATGAAAGGATGCTAAAATGAAAAAGTTTAAGTTATATGAATATGTTGAAAAATTGAGTAAAGACGACTTAATAACAACAAGTGATGTAGAAAAAATTAGAGATATTGTAATAAATAAGGTTTGCTATAATTCAAATGATGTAGAAAAAAACACATTATTTGTATGTAAAGGTGCAAAATTTAAAGAAGAGTATTTAAAATCTGCTATAGTAAGTGGGGCTATTGCATATATTTCTGAGACAAAATATAGTGTAGACATACCTTGTATATTAGTAAATGATATACAAAAAGCATTGGCAGTTGTGTCAAAAATGTATTTTAACAACCCAACAGATAAATTAAATATGATAGGAATTACAGGAACTAAAGGTAAATCTACAACAGCATATTATATAAAAAGCATATTAGATAATTACATGAAAGAAATAGATGGAACAGACACTGCAATTTTGTCTTCAATAAACAATTACGACGGAAAAACAACAGTAGAGTCTGTACTTACTACACAAGAATCATACGAAATAGAAAAATATGCAAGCAATGCAGTAGATAGTAATTTAAAAAATCTTGTAATGGAAGTTAGTAGTCAGGCACTAAAAAAAGATAGAGTATATGGAATAACTTATGATGAAGCTGTATTCTTAAATATTTCTGAAGACCATATAAGTAATATAGAGCATCAAAATTTTGAAGATTATTTTGAATCTAAATTAAAAATATTTAAACAAGCAAAAGTAGCATGTGTAAATCTTAATATGGACAACATAGAAAATTTATTAAAAGTATTAGACTATGCAAGAAATGCTGAAAAAGTAATTACTTTTGGAACAACAAGAAATGCAGATGTATTTGCATACAACATAGAGAAAAAAGGATTACACACTTCTTTTAAAGTTAAAACACCATATTTCAATGATAAAATATTACTTACAATGCCAGGATTATTTAATATAGAAAATGCATTAGCAGCTATAGCTGTAGCGGTTTCAATGAAAATTCCATATAAAAATATATATGCGGGACTAAAAGTTGCAAGGTCAAGTGGAAGGATGGAATTATACACAAATAAAGATAAAAAAATAATAGCAATTGTAGATTATGCACATAATAAATTAAGTTTTGAAAAATTATATGAATCTACAATAAAAGAATACCCAGACAAAAAAATAGTTACAGTTTTTGGATGTCCTGGTGGACATGCTATGATAAGAAGAAGGGACTTAGGAGTACTTTCAGGATTAAATTCAGATATAACATATTTAACAGCAGAAGACCCAGGTATAGAAAAAGCAGAAGATATATGTGAAGAAATAGCAGACTATGTAAAAAAAGTTGGAGGAAAGTATAAAATTATAGAAGATAGAGGAGAAGCAATAGAAACTGCAATAATGGAAAACCCAGACAGCGTAATACTTATTACAGGAAAGGGAAATGAAACAAGGCAAAAAATAGGTACAACATATGTAAAATGTTTAACAGATGTACAATATGCAAAAAATGCATTAAAAAAATATGATAAAGTTCATAACATAACTGCTAAAAAATAGAAAGGAAAAATATGAAAATAGAAAAAGTTTCTAATGCACAACAAATTAGTAATTTTGAAGATAGTAATTTAACTAAAAAACAATTTACTGGTACATTTGCACAGCGTAAAAGAAAATTTGAGGAAGAATTAAAGAAAAAGGCAAAAATGGGGGAAAAAGAAGATAAAGGAGAAAACAAAACTAAAAAAGGTTTTGACATAAATAAAGAGATTGCAAATGCAGATATAACTAGGAAGGCAGTAGAAATGAGAATAAAAAAGGCTGAAAGCAGTGAACTAGATAAATAATGTATAAAAATTCCACTCTTTGGAGAAACTATTTGAAAAAATAGAACAAGGAGTGGAATTTTTTTGAAAGATTATAAAGTACTAAATATAAAAGGTGCACTTTTAGATAAGGCACAGCTTGAAAATTATCTTGAAAAAATAGCATCTGATCATGTTTTACAAATAAAATCTAGCAAAGAGACATACCCAATACCTAGATTAAAAGAAAATTACGAAGTAATTACGCAAATATATGAATTATTAACAGAGCATATAAAATTAAAAATCCCTATACATCCTGCTGGGGAGTGGATTTTAGATAACTATTATATTATTGAAGAAACAGTAAAATCTATTATAAAAGATATTAATATAAAAAAATATACCAATTTTCCGGGAATTGCAAATGGACCATATGCAGGATTTGCTAGAATATATGAGCTTGCAGGAGAAATTGTGGCATATACAGATTGCAAAATAAGTAGTAAAACATTACCAGAATTACTTAAAGCATATCAGTCAAAGAAAAACCTAAATATGGAAGAAATATGGAACATAGGTCCATTTTTACAAATAGCTCTTATAGAAAAAATAAGAGAAGTTTGTGAAAAAATTTATTCTGCTCAATTACAAAAATATAAAGTGGAAAATATAATAGAGAGGCTTGTAGAAGAAAAAGAAAGAGATAAATGCAAATTTAAAAATGTACATGAATATAGGATGAAAATTATAGGGTATGAAGAGTTGAAGTATCCTTTTATTGAATATATGTCATATAGATTAAAAAAACTTGGTAGAAAAGCTTATCCATTTTTAGAAGTATTAGAAGATGAAGTAAATAAAATGGGATTAGATATATCTGAAGTAATAAAAAAAGAGCACTTTGATATTGCAGTAAGAAAAGTTACAGTAGGAAATAGTATAACAAGTATAAAAGCCATTAACAGGATGAACTTTGTAAATATATTTGAAGAGATAAATGGTGTAGAAGAAATACTAAAAAAAGACCCAACAGAAACATATGCTAAAATGGATTATAAAACTAGAATCTATTATAGAAATGCTATAAAGAAAATGGCAAAAAAAACTAGGATTTCTGAAATATATATAGCACAAAAAGCTTTAGAACTAGCAACAAAAGAGTTTAATAAAAGTAACAAAGATGTATTAAGCTTAAAAAAATCGCATATAGGTTATTACTTTATTGATGATGGAAAAGATAAGCTAATGCAAGAGATTAGTAACAAAAAAGTAGAAACATTGTCTACTAACAATAAATCAAAGCTATATGTTTATGGAATTATGTTAGTTTCAACAATTATTTCAATATTTATGGCATGGTGTTTAGAAAAAAGTATAAATAATGTAGCAATATCAATAATTACAGCTATTTTGTTATTTGTGCCAATACAAGTATTAGTTCAACAAATAGTACAATACATTTTAGGTAAATTTGTAAGCCCTAAAATTATACCTAAATTAGATTTCAGCAAAGGAATTCCAGAAGAATATGCTACCTTTGTGGTAATACCAACAATTTTAAATAATGTAGAAAAAGTAGAAGAACTTGCAAAAAAACTAGAAGTATATTATTTAGCAAATAAAACAGATAACTTATATTTTACAATATTAGGTGACTGTAAGCCTAGTAACCAAAAAGTAGAAGAAATAGATGAGAAAATTGTAAGAGAAGGAATAAAAAGAGTAGAAAAGTTAAATGAAAAATATAACGATAATAAATTTCCGAAATTTCACTTTTTATATAGAGAAAGAATATGGAACGAAGGAGAAGCATGTTACTTAGGTTGGGAAAGAAAAAGAGGATTATTAAACCAATTTAATGAGTTTATACAAAAAGGCGAAATAGGAAATTTTAAAGCAAATACAATAGAACAAGCCAAACAAAATAAAAAAATACCATTTATAAAATATGTAATTACTTTAGATGCAGATACAAATTTAGTACTTAATTCTGGAATAGAGCTAGTTGGAGCAATGGCACATGTTCTAAATTTGCCAATACTAAATAAAAATGGTACAGCAGTAGAAGGTGGTCATGCACTTATTCAGCCTAGAGTTGGAATAGACTTATTAATAAGTAATAAAACATGGTTTACAAAAATATATGCAGGAAGTGGCGGAACAGACCCATATAGTAATGCCGTATCAGACACATATCATGATAATTTTAATGAGGGAATTTTTACAGGTAAAGGAATTTACGATTTAGAAGTGTTTTACGAAATATTTAAAAACACAATTCCAGAAAATACAGTATTAAGCCATGATTTGCTAGAGGGAAATTATTTAAGATGTGGACTTGCCACAGATATTGAGCTAATGGATGGTTACCCAACAACTTACCAAACTTATAAAACAAGGCAAAGTAGGTGGATAAGGGGAGACTGGCAAATTATAAAGTGGCTTGGAAAAAAGGTGGTAGATAGGCACAACGAAAAGAGAGATAACCCGTTAAATTTATTATCAAAATATAAAATTTTAGATAATCTATTCAGAAGCTTATTAGAAATAAGTTCTGTTTTATTACTGTTTATGGCAGTAATTATTTGGTTATGGAAGAGAGTAAATATTACACCAATTTTAATAACAGTAGTGGCTTCTATTGTAATTGCTACAATAATAGATATAGTAAACAAAATTATTTTTTACAAAGAAGGGGAGAAAAAACAAAAAACATTTTCGAAAAATGTGGGGAATTTTAAAGCAAGTTTATTAAGAGGCATATTTTCGCTAGCATTATTACCAGATAGAGCATATATGAGTTTAACAGCTATTACAAAAACACTTTATAGGATGTATAGAAGCAAAAAGAATTTACTAGAGTGGACAACAGCAGAAGAAGCAGAACTTAACCAAAAATCTAGTTTACAATTTTATTATACTAGTATGATTTCAAATGTTTTGCTAGCAATTATAGTTTTATTTAGTATGCTAATTGTAAAAAATATTTTTATAAATATCTTTTTAGGTGTATTAGTAATATTATGGGTAATTGCACCATTTGTAATGTGGTATATAAGCAAAAATATTGTTACAGATTTACAGATAGAAAAAATAGACCAAAAAGATAAAGAATATATTATAGATGTTGCTAAAAGAACGTGGAATTACTTTAAGGAGAACTTAAATGAAAAAAGTAACTTCTTACCACCAGATAATTTCCAAGAAGATAGAATACCAAAAATAGTATATAGAACTTCTCCTACGAATATAGGTTTAGCATTGCTTGCAGTAATTTCAAGTTATGATTTAAAATTTGAAAAACTAGATACTACATTAAGTTTAATTGAAAAAATGATAAATACTATATATGAGTTACCAAAATGGAACGGACATTTATATAATTGGTATGATATAAATAAACTAGTACCACTAGAGCCAAAATATGTTTCTTCTGTTGATAGTGGAAATTTGATTGGTTATTTATATGTAGTAAGAGAATTTTTAGAGGAAGTAGAAAATAATACTCAGAATATAGATAATGTTATAAACCAAATTAACAACATTATTAACAATACAGACTTTTCAAAATTGTATAATGAAGAAAACATGTTATTTTCTATTGGATTTAATGTAGAAGAAAACAGTTTAACAGATTCATATTATGATTTACTAGCATCTGAAGCAAGGCAAACAAGTTTAATAGCAATAGCAAAAAAAGATGTAGATGTAAAACACTGGAGTAATTTAAGTAGAACATTAACTAAATTTAAGAATTATAAAGGGTTACTTTCATGGTCTGGTACTGCGTTTGAGTATCTTATGCCAAATATAAATATACCTAAATATCCTGGAAGCCTTCTAGACGAATCTTGTAAATTTATGATAATGAGTCAGCAAGAATATGCTAAGCTTTTAAATATACCATGGGGATTTTCAGAAGCGGCATTTAACTTAAAAGACCTAAATAATAATTACCAATATAAAGCATTTGGAATTCCATGGCTAGGCTTAAAAAGAGGTCTATCTGAGGAAATTGTAGTAGCACCATATGGTAGTGCAATGGCTTTATATGATGAACCAAAGGAAGTAATTAATAATTTAAAATTATTGCAAAAAAACAATATGTATAATAAATATGGCTTTTATGAGGCTATTGATTATACAAGTACAAGACTAAGAAAAAACGAAGAATTTGCAGATGTAAAAACATATATGGCACATCATCAGGGGCTAATACTGTTATCTATAAATAACCTTATAAATAACAATATATTACCCAAAAGATTTATGGAAAATCCAGAGATGAAGGCTGTAGATATATTATTACAAGAAAGGATGCCAGAGAGTCTAATAGTAACAAAAGAGAAAAAGGAAAAGGTAGAAAAGGTAGTAAACATTGATTATGAAACATATACGCAACGAGAAATTAGTAAAATAAATGATAAATTAAAACAAATTAATGTGATATCTAATAATAATTATGCAATAGTTATGGACGAAAAAGGTAATGGTTATAGCAAATATAAAAACATATTAATTAATAGATATAAGAAAACAGATGATATAGAACAGGGAATATATTTTTTCTTTAAAAATATAAGAACAAAAAGAATATGGACAACTGCATATATGTCTTATTTAAATAAACCAGATAAGTATACTATATATTTTGCACCAGATAGCGACAAAATTGTAAGGCAAGATGGAAACATAGAAACAATTTTAAATACTACTATTTCGCCAAATGAGCCAGTAGAAATAAGAAAAGTAAAGCTAACTAATACAGGTTTAACAGAAGAAATAATAGAAGTAACAAGCATGTTGGAACCAATGCTTTCTACAAGAGAGCAAGACTATGCACACAAGGTTTTTAACAACTTATTTCTAAGTTACGAGTGGCTAGAAAAGCCAGAAATTTTGCTAGTAAAAAGAAAAGCTAGGGAAGAAAATGGGAAAGATGTATATTTAGCTATGAACTTATACACAGAAAATGAAACAATAGGAGAAATAGAGTTTGAAACAGATAAAGAAAAATTTTTAGGAAGAAATAATTTAGGACTTCCTAAAGAAGTAGAAAATTCTACGCCATTTAGTAAAAAGATAGGAACTAGTACAGAAACTGTATCTGCAATGAAAAGGATGGTAAATATATTACCAAATCAAAGTGTAGAGTTTAATCTAATTGTTGCAGTAGGGGAAACTAGAGAAGAAGCTTTAGGAAGAGGCTTAGAATTTAAAAATGAAGAAAAAATTAAACGTAGCTTTAACTTAGCAAGGGCAAAAGTAGAAGCAGAAAATAATTACTTGGGTATAAAAGGAAAAGATGTGGAATTATACCAAAAAATTCTTAGATATTTGGTATTTAATAATCCACTAAAAACAATTTTGTACAAAGGCAGAAACAATGAGCACGCGTTAATAGAAGATTTATGGAAGTATGGAATTTCCGGAGATATTCCAATTTTATTAGTAAAAATAAAAGATGCAAATGATATAGAAATAGTGAAAGAAATAATAAAAGCATATGATTATTTTAGAATAAAGAATATAGAAGTGGATTTAGTTATTATAAACGAAGAGAAAAATAGTTATAACAATTATGTGAAAGAAGGAGTGCAAAATGCTATACTAAATCAAGGACTAGGATTTATGCAAAATATAAAAGGCGGAATATTTTTATTAAACGGATTAAATAAAAAGGACAAAGAAAGTATAGAATATAGAGCAAATTTAGTAATTAATGCAGGTATGGGAAGTATATTAAGGCAAATAAAAGATTTAGAAGAAGAGTATGTAGAAAGTATTAAAGAAGTTGGAGATGAAAATAATTTAGTTAGAATACAAGAAACCGAAAATTATGCAAATAATATAGTTACAGAAGATTTAAAATATAATAATGAATATGGTGGATTTTCAGAAGATGGAACAGAGTATAAAATAAAAGTAAGTAAAAATGAAAAGTTACCAACTGTATGGAGTCATGTATTAGCTAATAAAACTTTTGGAAGTGTTGTAACAGAAAGCATGGGAGGGTATACTTGGTTTAAAAACAGCAGATTAAACAGACTTACTGCTTGGAACAATAATCCCGTAACAGATGTGCCATCAGAAGTAATATATTTAGAAGATATGGACAGCAAGAAAGTGTGGTCAATGGGCTTAAGTCCTGTACCAGATGATTTACCATATTACATTACCTATGGACTAGGTTATGCAAAATATAGCCATATAAGTGATGGCATAAAGCAGAGTTTAGATGTATTTATTCCAATGAACGAAAGCGCTAAAATCCAAGTACTAACATTAGAAAATACTCAATTAAAGAAAAAAGAAATAAAAATTGTATATTATTTAAAACCTGTTTTAGATGAGGACGAAATAAAATCAAATGGTTATAAAAAGTTAGAGTATAATAACAAGTTTAACATGGTATGTATGCAAAATATTGCAAAACCTGTAAATAGTAATATTATGTGGGTTTCAAGTAATGAAAACATATTATCATATACAGGTAGCAAGCAAAGCTTTTTCGGAAAAGGAAACCTTCAATCACCAGATGGCCTAAGAAAAGTAGAGCTAGACAATATGGATTCACTTTGGCAAGATGGAATTATAGCAATAGAAATGAAAGTAGAAATAGAAGCTCTTTCAAAAAAGAAAATAGTATTAATACTTGGTGCAGGTGAAAGTATGCTAGAGTGTCAAGATGCAGCATATAAATATAGCAATTTGAATAATGTAAGAACAGAATTTATGAATACAAAAAAATACTGGAGTAACATGGTAAACCACTTACAAGTAAAAACACCAATGGAATCTATGGACATTATGCTTAATAACTGGTTATTATATCAAACTATATGCTCTAGAATATGGGCAAGAAGCGGGTATTACCAGTCTGGCGGAGCATTTGGATTTAGAGATCAACTGCAAGATGCCATGGCAACAAAATATACAGATATAGATATTTTAAAAAATCAAATAATTAAACATAGTGAACATCAATTTTTAGAAGGAGATGTAGAACATTGGTGGCATGAAGAAACAGGAAGAGGTATAAGAACTAGATTTTCGGATGATTTGCTATGGCTAGTTTATGTAGTACTAGATTATGTGTATTTTACAGGTGATAAGGGTATATTGGAAATAGAAACACCATATTTACAAGGACCACCTTTAGAAGAAGGTGTAGATGAAAGATATGATAAATATTCTAAATCTGATGTAGTAGAAGATATTTATGGGCACTGCATTAGAGCGATTGAGCGTTCTTTAAACTTTGGAAAACATGGACTTCCCAAAATAGGTTCAGGAGATTGGAACGATGGATTTAACAAGGTAGGAAATAAGGGGGAAGGAGAAAGTGTTTGGTTAGGATTTTTTATGTATATAATATTAATGAAATTCTTACCAATTTGTAGATATAGAGAAGATGAGGAAAGAGCAAAAAGATATGAAGATATAGCAGAAAAACTAAAGAAAGCATTAAATACTAGTGCTTGGGATGGCAGATGGTATAAAAGAGCGTTTATGGATAATGGAGAAACATTGGGTAGTATAGAAAATGAAGAGTGTAAAATAGATAGCATTTCACAAAGTTGGGCAGTAATCTCAAAAGCGGGAGACAATGATAAAAAATATATAGCATTAGAAAGTTTAGAAAACCATTTAGTAGATAAAGAAAATGGAATTATAAAACTTTTAGACCCACCGTTTAATAAAGGACCACTAGACCCAGGTTATATAAAGTCATATTTACCAGGAGTTAGAGAAAATGGAGGACAATATACACATGAGTATTGTTGTTAGTAACATTTTTAAGTTAGCTGTGTGAAACGAAGTGAATTACAGATAACTTATGCAGCCGAACAAAGTGAGGTTGTAATCCTTAAAAAATATTGATACTCTTAAATAAATTATAAACTAAACAAAACTTGCAAAAAGATATATTTTGTTTAGTATAATAAACAAAATTATTGACAGTAAAAAGAAATTACGATATAATATAATAAAATAAAGTAAACGAAGAGGAGAAATTTATGATTATTCGTGAAAAATATTTATCTAAAATTAGACCGTTTTA
>CAJMQM010000031.1 GCA_905215615.1 uncultured bacterium
AGATTACCTAAGACCAAAAGAGGAAAAGAGTATTAAACTAAAACTAACATACGAATTAGACGAAGACGGAATAGCACAGATACAAAATGATGCATATTTATTAGCAACAACAGATTTAGACGAAAGAATAATAACAGAAGGAAACAAAAAAATAGAAGACACTAACAATTATGCAAAGTCAGAGCTAATAGTATCAGTAATAACAGGAGAAACAATAATAATATACATATTAGCAATACTTGGAGGTATGTTAATAGTAGTTACAGGAATATCATTAATAAAAAAATATATCTTGTAAGCCTGTATTCTGAACGCATTAAAAGAAAACTAAAGAAAAATGGACTATATTAAAGAAAAAACGAGATAAAGCATACGGAACTAAAATAAATCGCTTATTTTAGTTCCTATTCTTTTTGCATAAAAAAATATAATCATATAAAATACTTGTACAATAAAATAGATAAGGAGTGCTTGAAAATATGTTAAAACATTTTGCTATGTTTTTAAGGTCTTCAATTAAATTAATTGTATTAATTATAGCATCTATTATCTTAATAACAGCGGCAATTACCATATTTTACAAACCAACATATGAGGTTAGCCTTAACGGAGAGCTAATTGGGTACACATCAGATAAAAGCAATTTACAAGAAAGAATTAATAAGTATGTGGAAAGTGGAAATGGAGAAGATGTGGTTTTCGCCCAGATAGACAGCATGCCACAATATAAATTATGTTTGTTAAAGAAAAATGTTGAAACAAACGATGATGAGATATATGAAAAAGTAACAAGTAACGGTACAGAATATTATAGATTCTATGCTATTACAGATGATAAAGAAGAAAAATATTATGTATCTACTTTTCAAGAGGCAGAAGATATTGTTAAACAATTAAAAGAAAAAAACAGTGCAAACAAAGACGATATTGGAATATTAGAAAAATATGATAAAACTAAAAAAGAACTTACTAATGTAGAAACATGTGTAACAAAACTATATGAAAAAGTAGTTCCTAAAGTAACATATGTAGCTTCTACTAAATCTTCAAGTAGTTCATCAGTTCCATCAGGTGGCTCATCAAGTTATGTAAGCTTAGGTGTAACACTACAAGCACCACTTGTTGGAGGTACTATTACATCAAGATTTGGTAGTAGAGAAAGCATAAGAAGTTCACCACACAGAGGTATGGATATAGCAGCACCTTACGGAACATCAATAAAGGCAGCAGCATCAGGTACTGTTACATTATCAGGGTGGAACGGTAGTTATGGGTATTGCGTAAAAATTTCACATGGCAATGGAACAGAAACAGTTTATGGGCATTGTAGTTCATTGCTAGTAAGCGTAGGGCAAAAAGTTTCGAAGGGACAAGTTATAGCAAGAGTTGGCTCTACAGGTAATTCTACAGGAAATCACTTACACTTTGAAGTAAGAAAAAATGGAGTTCTATATAATCCACAAAATTATGTATATTAATAAAAAATACTAATAAGTAAAAATTACTTATTAGTATTTTTTTGCTTTATTTTCAAAGTTAAACTTCAATGCATTATTTTTTATAATAACTTTTCCGACCTCTCTTAACTTGCATACAAATAAATTTGAGTTATTTGTATATCTGGCAAATTCAGTAATATAAGAGTAAAATATTAGCTTATTTTGATGATTAATATTAATATCTGATAATACTAAGTAATAGCTATTTCTATATTTATACAAAACTGCAGACTTAGCAATGTTATGAATAGAATTAGAACATGTATGTATAGCCTCTAAAAAATTACAATAATCATCTAAAGTATTAAAACAATATACTGCATAAGAGCTATTAACATCAGCTCGTTTCCTACGCACAGTGAACTTCTTTTTTGCCTTTGGTGTACACATATTTTGAGAGTTAACTCGCGTAACAGTTAAAATAAAACTTTCATCAGACATTATAACAGCTTCTATTCTTAAATTATAATCTTTAACATTAAAACCAACCTTTTCTTCTGCCTCATCTAGCATATCTAAAAACAATTCCTGTGACTCAATTGGGTTTGCCATAAAGGTATGGAAATCAATACTTTTGTCTTTTAAATCTTTTGAAGTTAGAATTATTCTTAATTTGTCATCATTAATCTTTTCAAATCTCATTATATATGCCTCCAACTAAATTATACTACTTTTATCATAAAATATAAATGATAAAAATTTGGAAATTAGTTATACTTATATTATATTAAGAATAACTTGTATTTGTATAATTAAAATTTACAAAAATTAGAATAGATAATAATATATCATATGAAAAATTAAAAATAAATAGTTTTATTAATTTTTACTAATAAATATTGAAAAAATATGAAAATGCATATATAATATTAGCGTGAAAAAACATAAGAAAATATTAAACATAGAAAGGAACGAAAAGTAACTGTGAAAGGAAAAAATGCTTGGATACTAATATTATTTATTTTATGTGGAATAGTAATTGGAGGACTAATAGGAGAACTTGCAGCTAGTGTAAGTTGGTTATCTTGGCTATCATATGGACAAGAATTTGGACTTGCAACTCCAGTAAACTTAAATTTGCAAGTAATTAATATAACATTTGGATTAATGTTTAAAATAAACATTGCAAGTATACTTGGAATAGTTATAGCAATATTCTTATATAGGTTTATGCGCTAAAAATTAATTTAAATCAAATATTATTGGGGGCTATTTTAGAAAGGATGAATAAACATGTCAATAAAAATGAAAGAACTCCCAATATCTGAGAGACCATACGAAAAATTAGAAATGTATGGTGCAAGTGCATTATCTAACGCAGAATTATTAGCAATAATAATAAAAACTGGAACTAAAGAAGAAAGTTCAGTAACGTTAGCACAAAAAGTTCTTAAATTAAATAAGGACGAAAAAGATAATTTAAAATTCTTACAAGATATTTCAATAAATGAATTAACAAAAATAAAAGGAATAGGAAAAATAAAAGCTATACAAATAAAAGCAGTTTCAGAGCTAACAAAAAGAATATCAAGACCAATTATGAATAATAAAATAAAAATAACATGTCCACAAGATGTTGCAAACTTGTTAATAGATGAGCTAAAAAACGAAAAACGAGAGAAAGTAAAAGTATTAATTTTAAATTCAAAGAACATAATAATAAAAATTTTAGATGTTTCTTATGGTGGTACAAACTTAGCAATAGTTGAACCAAAAGATATTTTATCAGAAGTGGTAAAAATGGAAGCACCTAAAATTATTTTAATACATAACCATCCAAGTGGTGATCCAACGCCAAGTAAAGCAGATATGGCATTTACAGACAGATTAATAGAAGCTAGTAAAATAATTGGCATAGAATTATTGGACCACATAGTAATTGGAAATGAAAGTTATGAAAGTATTTTTTATAGGAAAGGACTTGGAAATTAATATGAATTTATTTCAATTAGGGTCAAAAGATATTGGCATAGACTTAGGAACTGCAAATGTATTAGTAACAATAAAAGATAAAGGAATAGTATTAAAAGAACCTTCTGTTGTAGCAATAGATTTAAAAACAAATACATTATTAGCAATAGGTCAAGAAGCAAAGGAAATGCTAGGAAAAACACCAGAAACGATAAAAGCAATTAGACCACTTAAAGATGGTGTAATTGCAGATTTTACTGCAACACAATTAATGCTTAAAGAAATTCTAAAAAGAGTTAGTAGAAAATATAATGTAGGGAGACCAAGAATTGTAGTAGGTGTTCCATCAGGAATAACAGAAGTAGAAGAAAGAGCAGTAGAAGAAGCACTTTTACAAGCAGGTGCAAGAGAAGTGTTTTTAATAGAAGAGCCAATGGCAGCTGCAATAGGAGCAAATATAGAAATAGCAGAGCCAAGTGGAAACCTTGTAGTAGACATAGGTGGAGGAACAACAGAAGTAGCAGTAGTTTCACTTGGTGGTATTGTAGTTAGTAACTCTTTACGAGTTGCAGGAGACGAGCTAGACGAAGATATAATAAACTATATAAAAAGAGAAGAAAACCTAGCAATCGGTTCTTCTACAGCAGAACAAATAAAGCTTAATTTAGGATGTGCAATTCCCCCTAAAACAGAAAAAAGCATGGAAATTAGAGGAAGAGATTTAGGTACAGGACTCCCAAAAACTATTCATATAACTTCAAATCAAGTAGGACAGGCAATGTCAGAATCAGTTAATAAAATGGTAGACATAGTTAGGATGACTTTAGAAAAAACTCCACCAGAACTTGCATCTGACATTATGGGAAAAGGTATTGTACTTGCAGGTGGAGGAGCACTTATAAAAGATATAGATAAATTAATATCAATTAGAACAGAAATACCTGTATACGTAGCAGAAGAGCCACTAGACTGTGTAGTTAGAGGTACAGCAAAAACATTAGAAAATTTAGAAGACCTAAAAACTGTATTAACAAATTCAAAAAGAAGATAAAATGTAGTGTATCCAATATATTTGAAAAAGTATAAATATTTATACTTTATAAGATAAGCAAGAAAGGATGAACTTAATATGTATAAAAAGAAGAAAACTGGATTAATAGGTATAGTCATAACAATTATAATATTAATTTTATTAGTTGTATTATCAAATATGGATACACAAAAACTATCTTCTGCAGAAAATGTTTTTAGTTATTTAGTTATGCCTATTCAAAATGGGCTTACATACTTAAAAAATAAAATAACAGGAAATGAAGGCTTCTTTTCAGATATAGAAACTTTAAAAACTGAAAATGAGGACCTAAAAAAGAAAAATAGCGAACTAGAGCAGTCTTTAAGAGAATATGAAATTTTAAAATCAGAAAACGAAACTTTAAAAGAATATGTAAATTTAAAAGACAAATATAAAGAATACAGTACAGTGCCAGGCTATGTAATAAATAGAGATATAAGTAATTATTCAGAAACAATAATAATAAATATTGGAAAAAATGATGGAATAGAGCCAAATATGACGGTAATATCAGATGAGGGTCTTGTTGGACACATACAGTCAGTTACAGACACAACCGCAAAAGTACAAACTATTGTAGATACAGCAAGTTCTGTAAGTAGTACAATAAGTACAACAAGAGACACTATAATAGTAAGTGGAACTTTAGAAGATGCATCAATGTTAAAAGCAACATATATTCCAACAGATGCTACTTTAGTACAAGGAGATAACGTTGAAACATCTGGGCTAGGAGGAATATATCCAAAAGGAATTCATATAGGAACAATATCACAAATAGTAAATACTAAAAATATTACAGACAGGTATGCAATGATAGAACCTGCTGTGGACTTTTCAAAATTAGAAACAGTATTAGTTATAACTAACAAATAAAAATGGTGTAGGAAGGAAGTGTGCATAATGAAAAAAGCAGGAATAATTGCATTAATAATATTAGCTTTTTTTGTAATATACTTTCTACAAGCAAACTTTTTTACGTGGTTTAATATATTTGGAATAATGCCAAACTTATTTATTATATTAATATTATTTGTAGGACTATTTGCAGGTAAAAAATTAGGTCTTATACTAGGGCTAATTTTTGGAATATTGTTAGACTTACTAATAGGAAGAGCAATAGGTATTTCAGGAATATTATTAGGAGCAATAGGGCTAATAGCAGAATATTGCGATAAAAGCTTTTCAAAAGATAGCAAATTAACTATTATATTAATTGTAATAATATCTACAATTTTATATGAGGCAGGAGGGTATATTTTTACAATAATAAGAGATGGAATAAAAATAGAACTAATATCATTTATAAAAATATTATCTATAGAAACATTATATAACTCATTATTAATTATAATATTATACCCTTTACTACATAAATTAGGGTATGCAATAGAAAACATATTTAAGTCAAAAACAATAATGACAAGATATTTTTAATAATAACTATAATAATTAGGAAGGGAGAGTGAAAAGTTGGGAAAAAAGGACAATAGCAAAATTAGATATAACATTATAAACGTGCTTGTATATATTGTTGGAATAGTATTAATACTTCAACTTTTCAATCTCCAAATTGTACATGGACAAGAATATAGAGAAACGTCTAACACTAGGCTAACAAGAGAATCTACATTAAAAGCAGCTAGAGGAAACATTTTAGATAGCACAGGAAATAAATTAGTAACATCAGAAACATCATTTTCATTAGAACTATATAAAACAAAAGCTGAAGATGAAGACCTAAATAATGCAATATTAAAAACAATAAATATATTAAAAGCAAATGGAGATGAATACATAGACAATTTACCAATTGCAGCAAACCCCATAAGATATACAATATCAGAGGAGAGTTTAAAAAACTGGAAAACAAATTTAGAACTTAATGAAAATGCTACAGCACAAGAAGCTTTTGAAGCCTTAAAAGAAAAGTATAATATAACAAATAGCAATGATGAAGAAGCGGTAAAAATAATGGCTGTAAGATATGAAATAACAAGAACAGGCTATAGCAACATAAAGCCAGTAGAAATAGCAAAAGACATTAGTAGAGAAAGTGCAGTACAAATAAGAGAACAGAGCAATGACTTACCTGGCATGACAATTGCCACAGGTTCAAAAGTAAAATATACATCCGGAAATTTAGCATCACACATATTAGGACAGGTCGGACCTATTACGGAAGAAGAGCTTAAAGGAAAAGAAGAAAAATATGACCAAAACGATATAATAGGAAAAACAGGAATAGAGTACATTTTCGAAGATTATTTAAAAGGCACAGATGGAATTAAACAAATAGATATGGCAGTAGATGGTACAGTAACAGAAGAATATGTATCAGAAGAAGCCGTAGCTGGTTCAGATGTTGTACTTACAATAGATGCAAACTTACAAAAAGTTGCAGGAGAAGCACTAAAAAACAACATAGAAAAAATTGCAAGTGGAGGATTTTATAAAACAAGTGCAGCAGATGCGGGAGCAGTAATTGTAACAAATGTAAAAACAGGGGAAATATTAGCAATGGTAAGTTACCCAGACTATGACCCACAATTATTTGTAGATGGAATAAGCCAAGAACAATATGATTCATATACAGAAGGAAAAAATCTAAATAATAGAGCCATTAGCGGTTTATATTCTCCAGGTTCAATTTATAAAATGGTTACTGCAACAGCAGGGTTGGAAACAGGAGCTATTACTACCAAAACAAGAATAAACGATACAGGGGTTTACCCTAAATTTGGAAATCCTGCATGTTGGTATTGGAATACTTACCGTAGAGGGCATGGATACTTAAATGTAACACAAGCAATACAGAAGTCATGCAACTATTTCTTTTATGAAACAGGGTATAGAACAGGTATAGATAATATTGTAAAATATGCAAAATACTATGGTTTAGGTATGAAAACAGGTATAGAGTTGTTAGGAGAAGAAACTGGAACAATTGCAAATCCAGATTTAGTTGAAGCACGTGGAGAAGTATGGACACCAGGATATACGCTTTCAGCTGCAATAGGACAAGGAGACAATAGCTATACTCCTATACAAATAGCAAGATATATTAGTTCTCTTGCAAATGGAGGAAAAAGAGTAGATCTTACTTTAGTAAAAAGCGTAATAAAATCAGATGGAACTGAAGTAGGCAAAGAAGAAATTGAAAACTATGTAAACCAAAAATTAGGTTATACACCAGAAGAAGTAGAAGAGCTAAATATAAATGAAGAAAATATAGATGCTATATTAGAAGGTATGAAAGGTGTTACAGAAGACGGAGGAACAGCATATTCAACATTTGCAAACTTTGAAATAGAAGTTGCAGGTAAAACAGGTTCTGCAGAAACAGGGAACCCAGACAGAGTAAATGGTTGGTTTGTTGGTTTTGCACCATTTGATGACCCGGAAATAGCAGTTGTAGTACTAATTGAAAATGCTGGTTCAGGGGGCTTTACAGCAGAAGCTGCAAGGGATATAATGAAAGAGTATTTTGGCATGAACTCAAGTGAAGTACAAGAAGATATGACAGCAGTTCCAAGCACTCAAGTTCAAAGATAAAAAAGTAAAATATATAAAGATAGGAAATGATATTATGGAAAGTTGTATTAGTATTAACACAAAACAAGGAAAAGTTATTATTAAAATAGCAGAAGATGCTTTACAAGAAGAAATAATGGTAGACTTAAAAAAGAAACTAAAAGAACTAAAGAAATTATACAAAGATGATGATACACCAATACTTGTTTCTGGGAAAGTGCTAAAAAATAAAGAAATGGAACAAATACAAAACTTAATAAAATCAATTATAGACACAAAAATAGACTTTGACAGTCCAAAAATATTAGGGCTACACGGTATAAAGAAAACATTTAATAAAGACATTGCTACATCAGAAACAAAATTCCATAGGGGTTCACTAAGGTCTGGGCAAAGAGTAGAATTTGAAGGAAGCCTAGTTATTTTAGGAGATGTTAATGCAGGAGCAGAAGTTATTGCTGGTGAAAATGTAGTAGTTGTGGGAATACTAAGGGGACTAGCACATGCAGGAGCAAAAGGAAATAAAGAAGCTATAATAGCTGCTGCATCAATAGAAGCACCTCAACTTAGAATTGCAAACATTGTAAAAGAAAGGGCTATTAATGCAAATGATGAATATAATAGCGACATAAAGACAGCGGCATATGTAAATGATAAAGATGAAATAATAATTGAATAAGATCACAAAGAAGTTTCCATAAAGTAATTATGGAAACTTCTTTACTATTTTAATAGTGTAAGCAATATAATTTATTACTTAGCTCAATAATAGCAATACTAATGAAATAAACAAATAATCATCCTTAACTCCTTCATTATAAAGAAAAAATATAAGAGATATTAACAAAATATCATCAAAATATAACTTAATACCAAATATTTCAAAAATAGCATTAGAAGTATTCTTTTCATTATGTTTTTGTTCTATTAAACTAGTATTTGCGTTTGTATTTGATTTTTTCTTTGCTTTGGTATTTCTCTTATAATTATTATTTCTTGGATTATTGGGCATAAAATTATTAAGCCTAATATTAGCATTAGGTACTTCAGAGCTTTGCATAATATTCGTAGAAGGAGATGCTAAATTGTTATGAGAATAATAACCATAATTCCTAAAAGCAGGAAATGAAAAAAACGGATAATTATACATCATAGTTTTTTATCACCACCAAGTGGATTTAATTGTTCAAAAACTTTTTCCATGCTAAAAATCTTAATGTATTGGTCCACTTTTTCCTTTCTACTTTCTTTTAAATATGGCTTTAAAGACTTTAGTAAATTAGCTCTAGGGTCGTCTTTTTGACTATTCATAGCTTCTATTATAGACTTCATTTTCATCATAGTATTTATATCAAAATTAAATGAGCTATTTGTATCATCATTACTGTTTTTAGAACTGCTTGAATTGTTACTTTGTTCAAGCATTTTTTTAATAGCATTTATATCAATATTACTAAAATCAAAATTTCCGCTATTACTGTTATCTCCTCTATTTCCGCTATGTTTATCATAGAAATTTCCACTATTATCCCCATCATCATTGTTATTTTTTATATTATTAGAATTTTCATTATGCATATTATTATATGAATTTGTACTATTACTGTTATTTATATAGTCTTTATTTTCAGAAGATATATCTTTTCTTACATCTTTACGGTTTTTATTATTATTATTAGAACTTGTATCAGAATTATTATTAGAAATGTTTTTCATAATATTTGACAACTCTGGTGGAACTTCATTATTTTTTAACATAGAACTAAACTTATTTATTAGGTTAGACATATCTTCGTTCATAATTTCACCTACCCATTATTTTGGTTTTTACTAATTTCATTAATTATTTTATCTTTATCAGGAGAGTTTAAAATTTGAGCAGCCTTATAAAGCCCTTGTTCTAACTCTTTTTTATCCATTTTTGAAAGCATATTCATTAGTTTTGCCATGTCCATGTTATCCATTATATCACCCCTAAATTATATATATTAAAAACTATAATACTATATTCAATAAAAAATAAAAGTGTGAATATTGACTGTAATTTTTAATTGATTTATAATGTAAGAATACAAAAATTTATAGTAACTTTTATATAATAAATATAAGAAGGAGACTAAAATGAAAAAAAGAAAATCAATGATTATAGTAATATTTGTAATTGTAGTACTAGCAATTATAGTAGGAACTATAGTAGTAAATAAATGCAATCTTATTAGCATCGGAGAGAATAACAATCTAGTAAGCAAAGAAGAAAATAATAGTGAAACAAATTATGAAGAAAAAGAAACAGATTTTAAGTTGGTAGACCAATACGGAAACAAGCAAAATTTAATAGACTATAGAGGAAAAAAAGTAGTAATAATTTATTGGGCAGTGTGGTGTTCTCCATGTAAAGAAGAAATACCAATTATAGATGAATTAAGCAAAGAGTATAGTGACGCAGAATTTTTAACAGTAGTAAGTCCAACAAGTACAGAAGATTCTAAGTATGCATCATATCAAGAAGAAATTTCTGCATATATAGAAGAAAATAATATTACTGTTCCAGTTTTAATAGATGAAGATAAAAAATGCTTTGAAAACCTTGGTATAGAAAGATATCCGACTACTATTTTTATAGATGAAAATGGAGAGATTAAGGAAAAATTGGGAAGTAAAGAACAAACAGGTAAATTATCAAAAGAAGAAATTGTAAAAAAATTAGAACAATATTAATCAAAAAAAAAATTAAAGAAAGAATTAATAACTTTAGACAAATTTAGAGTTATTAATTCTTTCTTTGTAATATAGTAATAAAAATGTAAACTAAATTTAATAAAATTGTTTAAATAAGCTTCCGTAAAGCGGGAATAAGGCACTTTAATTATGTGCAATTATAATATATTGAAATATAAGTAAGAAATGTTAAAATATTATATAATTATAATAATTGGGTTAGTAGGTTTTCTAAATTATTTGTTAATATTTTAAAGCTAAACGTCAAAATTGTAGTTTAAATAAAAAAATAATAGCTTAAAAGACAAAAAACATTAGAAAAATACTGCTAAAACCATTGAAAATAAAGCAAAAATGGGTTATAATTAAGTATGAGATATTATTTTTAGGAGGTCACTATGGAAAAAATAGTAACAAAAGTAACATCAGCAATAATAACAGCTGTTCTAGTATTTTCTAATTTACTAGTATTAGGCGGAGAAGTAATTGCTTATGGAGGAGAATTAGAAGAACAAAATAGTAAAACAAATAATTCAAAAGTAGAATTCGAAAGTTATTTCGAAGATGGCTTGCATGGTAAGAAATTCAAGACTACAGAAGGCGGAAAAATATATTTAAACTTAAAAGTAAAAGATGAAGGCTATTTAAAAGATATTGTAGTTAACTTTTCAAATGCAAACTTTAAAATAGATAGTGACAAACTTAATTCAGAATATGTACAAAAAGTTAATGACAATAAAGATACTGTAACTTTAAGTCTCATAAATAAAGGCGAAGATGTAACTTTAGAAGTTCCAATTACAATGCTAAACGAAGAAACAATTAAGGCAGATAACTTCTCTAAAGTTACAGATGTTGTTTTATCAGCTACATATATAGACATAAATGGTAAAGAAAAAGCTATAACAAAAACAATTAAAAACCAAGTAGAGTGGAACGGAACATCAGAAGTAGAAAATACAGCAACATTATCAAAATATATTCCATACAATAT
>CAJMQM010000032.1 GCA_905215615.1 uncultured bacterium
ATCTGAACGTGTAAGAACTACATTTGCCCCACTTTGTTCTAATAAATTTTGTAGTTTTAACGCTATTTTTAAATTTATATTTGCCTCAGTTGTCCCATTATTACTTTCTGCCCCTTCATCTGGAGTTCCATGTCCTGCATCTACTACAATTGTCCTATTTGTAACAGGTAATGCAACTGTTTGGGTTGTTATTTCTTCCTTTAGTAAGTTATCACTGGCTATTTTAAATGAAAAGGCAAATAAAGAAACAAATATCATACAAAATATTGTTATTACTCTTTTTTGGTTTAAAATAAGCATACACATATACCCCTTTTAATATATGTGTATGCTTATTGTTATTTTTTATGATATTTATTTCTTCCTTCTATCTATAACATATGTGCTTCCAAATGTAGTTTTAGCTAAATGCTTAACCTGTGCTGCCACTTCGCCTATTTCTAAAGTATTTTTAAATCTTCCTTTATCTACAACTACAACTCCTACCGAAATAGATGTAATAGGAAATTGCTCTAATACTCCCTTTCTGTTTGGAACTTCTATATAGCCATTATCCAAATCTGTTCTAGTGAAGAAACGTTTTACACCTTCGTCAAATTCTAAAACAATATTTTGACATATTTTTTCGCAGTTTGTTCCAATTATCATTGCTACAAAGTCATCTCCGCCAATATGTCCTACAAAGCAGTCCTCACAGTCATTTGAGTTGATATTATTCAAAATAGTTTTAGCTGTAAATTTAATTATTTCATCACCATTTAAAAATCCATATACATCATTATATGCTTTAAAATTATCTAGGTCTAAGTATATAACACAAAAATCTTCCTTGTTTAAAAGTCTTCTTTTCATCTCAGTTTGAATTTGAATATTTCCAGGAAGACCTGTAAGTGGACTAATTCCCCTATTTGTGTACAACAGTCTTATTGCATTTACTATTGTGTAGTACATATATTCTTCATCCATAGGTGCTTTTACATAATGCTCTACTCCTGCTTTTAGTATTTTTACTCTATGGTCTTTATCATAGTTTGAAGATATAACAATAATAGGTGTAATAATATTATTTTCATCCCCTCTAATACTATCACATATTTTTATTGTATCTTCATCTATACCATCTTCATTTATTATAATAAGTGATGGTATATCTTTTAGTACCCCTTCTATGTCTTTTGTTTTTGCCCTTTTTATTTTGTATTCTTTTTCCTTTTGAAAAATTCTAGTTATACATTTGTAAATCTCATCATCATCGTCTATTAAATAAATATTATATGACATACTTTTTCTCCTATTATTATTGTATTTGTGTAGATGCTTTTCCTTGTAAACCATTTACATTAGTTACTTCTATGCTTAGTACATTGTTTCCATCTTGTAATTGTAAAGGTACATATACCTCGTTTTTATCCACATTTGGATTTTGGTCTATATCTTTAGCTTCAAATACTTGTCCATTTAAGTTAACTACTATATCTTTTAGTCCATTTCTATCTGTTATTTTTAATGTTAATAAATTACCTTCTCTAGATACCATTTCTATAGTTGGTTTTGATGATACTATAATTTCCTTTTCATATGTTGTTGTATTTCCTGTGCTATCTACTGCAACAACTACTAAAGTATTTTGTCCTTCTGGTAATGTAATATCTTCTTTTATTTCTATTTGATTTTCTTCTGCTGCTTCTATTTTAACTTCTTGTTCATCATTTACTTTATATGACATCTCTTTTATAGCATTTTCGTCTGTAGCAGTTATTGTAATATTTGCTGTTCCTTCTTCTGTTTGTGCAACATCTACAACTGGTTTTGTAATATCTACACCTTCTAAATTGTATTCTTTCATATATTGATATTGCCTATTTTTCATATCTATAATTGTTATATTTAAAACATTATTTCCATCTGGTATTAATATTTCCTTTTCTACATAAGTTGTCCCTTCTGGACTAACATTCTCTTCTCCATCGTTCCATCTATAATTTACCTTAGATATTTCAGTATTATGTTCTACTTTTAAAATTACTGTATCTCCATCACGCGTAAGAGAAACATCTGGTATATTCTCTGGTCTAGTTTCATCTATTTCTTTATATAAAGCATATGACCCCTCACTTGCTAGTACTATTCCAAACAACATTATAAATACTGCAAAAAATCTAACTATGCCTTTTATTTCTAAAGGTCCACTTGAACCTTTTTTATTTTTCTTCTTTTTTTCTGTTACTAAAATTTGATTCATTTGTTACCTCCGTAAGATTATAAACTTACAAATGAATTATAACATATGAGTTTTTCAAAAACAATATAATTATTTAATATAATCATTAATTTTACAATATGTTTTATTTGTAATTAGCTTTTACATTGCACATACAAAAATAAGTTCCAAGTTATGAAACTCATTAACTTGAAACTTATTTTATTCTATTAGATTACAAACTTTTTAATTAATACTATTCCACCTGATAATATTGCAAGTACTCCTGCTGCTAATCCTATATATTTATAAGTATCTGCAGTACCTGTTGTTATAGAAATAATTACTGGTGCATCATCTTGGTCGTCTTCTCCATCTTTATTATTGTCTGGTGTAGAATCTATATCATCTCCATCGTCTTTACTTATTTCAGCTACGTTTGTTTTTAATCCTAAGTTATTTTGTCCATTAATCCATGTTAGTACAATTTCTACTTCTGCACTATCTCCTGGTTCTAATAAAGTATCTTTTAATTGGTCTGTTACAACTTTTCCTTCTACTTCTTTCCACTTTGGATTATCTGCTTGAACAAATTTTAATCCTTCTGGGATGTAGTCTGATATTTCTCCAACATGTCCAGCAATTTCGCCCTCGTTTGTAACTCTTATTTTAAATCTAAATTTAACTGTTGTTTTAGATAATCTGCTTCCACGAATTTCTACTTTTGCTGGTGGCTCTGGATCCATTTCTGCTGTATTACCAGTTTTTGTTACTGTTGTTTTGCCTTCGTATGTTACTATAGATTCTGTTACCCATTTTCTTAATGCTAAGTCATAGTATTTTACTTTTATTTTTTCTATGTCTTGGTCATCCTCGCCTTCGTTCCACTCGTCTGGCTCTGAGTCTTCATCATCTACTGGATTTCCATCTTCGTCTGCATCCTCTGAAATTTGTGCATGGTTTATTATTATTCTGTCAGATGTATTTGGCTCTGTTACTTCAAAAGCAACTTTAACATCGTGGTAATCTGGTTGTGTCATTTCGTCTTTATTAAATGCTTGTAATAAAGTTACTCTACCTGTTTCCTCTTCTTGTGCTTTTGATAGGTAATCTGTTTCTATATAGTCTACTTCTTCTGGATTTGTTGTTTCTGTTCCATCTTCTTTATACATTTTCCATCTGTGGTCTATATTTGTTTGGTTTTCTGGTAAGAATAATAATCCTTCTGGTATGTCATCTTTTACAAGTTCTGCATAACCTTTCATATTACCCTCATTAAATACCCTTATTGTATATGTTACTATATCTCCTGTTTTTACGTCTACAGGGTCTTTTGTATGTTCATATACATATTTACCATCTTCTGTTATTGTAAATACTGGAACTCTGCTATCTATTTGTGTATCGTTTACTCCAGTAATAAACTTTCTTAAAGCTAAGTCAAATTTGGAAATAATCTCTTCTATTATTAATTTTTCAAAGTCATCGTCATCTTCTTGTCCAGGTATATAGTCTTTTCCTGATGAAATTTCATCATCTTTGTAGCCTGGTAAATCTTCATCTGATGGTAATTCTACATTATCTTCCTCTGAATCTCTATCTTCTACTGGCTGATTGTTTCCATCTGCAAAGTCTGTAATATCTGCTATGTTTGTAATTTTCTTTGTTATATCTATATCTTTCTTAACTTTACATCTTACTTGTACATCTATATAATCTAATTTTTCACCATTAAATGCTTTTAGCAATATCTTGTCTTCCTCAGTTGTTCTTTCTGCATATATCTCATCCCTTGTTGCTGAGTATTCTGTGTCTGGTGATGTTATATCTGTTGTTATTGTTCTTCCATCTTCAGATACTTTCCAACCATATCTTACATTTAGTTCATCATTTACAATAAATTCTAGTTGTTCTGGTAAGTGGTCTGTAATCTCTTTTACATAGCCATCTACTTCGCCTTCATTATATACTCTTATTGTATATGTTACTATGTCTTCTCTTGCAACAGCTACTGATGTTTTTGGATGATTATATATTGCTGTATTGCTTCCTTGAATTAATGGAGAAACATCTACTATTGGTTCCCTTGTATATGTGCCATCAATATTTTTTAGTTCTTCTTCATTAACTGCTGTAATAAATTTTCTTAAACTTAAGTCAAATTCTGGTACATCTGGTGGTGGTTCTTCCTCTAAAACTATTTTTTCAAAGTCATCGTCATCTTCTTGTCCTTCATAGTGATAATTTGAATCTGATAAATCTGATTTATTTGATGTTTTACCTCTATATGCTGGTAAGTTTTCATCTGAAGGTAAGTTTAAGTTTTGTTTAAATGAGTCTCTATCTACTATAGCATCTCCATTTGCATCTGAGAAAGCTGTAATTTCTGCTATATTAGTTATTTCTCCTCTAAATCCAGTATCTAATACTTTACATCTTACTTGTACATCTATATAATCTAATTCTGTACCATTAAATTTTGCTAATAAAGTTTTATTTTCTCTGCTTCCATATAAAGCTTCTTGCTCTTCCGTTAATGTTGTATCTGGTGATGTTATATTTGTTTTTAATGCTCTACCATTATTTACTTGTTCCCAACCATATTGTTTATTTAGTTCGTCATCTGGTAAATATTCTAGTTGTGCTGGTAAATAGTCTGTAATTTCTCTTACATAACCATCTATTTTACCTTCGTTGTATACTCTTATTGTATATGTTACTATATCTCCTACTTCTACAAGTATTGGATATTTATTATGTCTATATGCTGCTGTTGTATCTGTTTTATCTACTAATGGTTGTACATCTACAACTGGTTCTCTTATATATTTTCCATTTGTAGCAATTTCTCTATCATTTATTTTTGTTATATATTTTCTTAATGATAAATCGAAATATTCTTCCTCTGTTGGTTCATAAACAACCTTTACAGAATCCTCAAAATCTTGGTTTCCTTTTTCTAGTACTACTATTGGTTGCTGTGAATTTTCACTTCCACTAACTGTCCAATATGTTATTTCTGTTCCATAATATGTACCTGTAACTTTTAAGTTTACTTCTCCCAAATCTGTTGTGTCTGGAATAGAAAGGTAAAATTCTTGTCCAACTAAACTTTTTATTGTAGTTCCACTGCTAACAGCTTGTTTATTTGAATTTAGTATTGTATAGTTTGTTAAGTTATTTCCATCATTAGTTACTTTTAAATTTAATGTATAATCTAAATTAGATTCTTTTTCTAATTTAAAAGGTCCTACTATATAGTTTGAGCCTGATATAGAAACATTTGCAGCTGTATCTCCAAATGTTATACTTTGTGAGCTTGAGTGTACATCATAACTATCTGCTTGTCTTTCAGACTCATTAACAAAATATTTATATAACTTATCTATTTCTGAATTTAAAAGTCCACCAAATTGTCTTGCAGCATATCTATCTCCAAGTCTTTCTAATATAGAAGAATCTTCTGTGAAATCTGCATATGTTAAGTTTCCTGCTTCTGCTCTATGTATTTCTAAGCTATTACCTACATAATCTCCAACAACGTTCCATACTGCCATTTGTTGAACTACATCTATAATGTCGTCTATTTCTTCGTCTGTAAAGTCTATTTCGTATAGTTGTTGTCCAGAACCTGCAACATAGTTCGTTCCTGCTTCTGCCAATACAGAATCGTTAATTCCTGCATTTTGTAGTAATATGGCTTTATATGCATGTGCATCTGCTTCTTCGCTAGAATCTTTTGGTGCAACATAAGCATGGTCAAAAATCCATACTAATCTTTTATAATCGTGTTCTGTAAGATTTGGTAAGGCTTTTTGTATCTCATTTAACATGCTTGAAGATTTAAAATTAAAATAACGGTTATAGTTTACTCTTTCTGGCGTTGAAGAACCAAAGTCTGAACCTAAACCAACACCTCTATGCAAACAGAATATTGTTTGTCCTTCGTTTTTTGGTGTGTTAGATGACCCTGTAGATTCATACAATCTCCATACTGTTTTTTCGTCAGCTCTATATGTATAGTTATCTCTATAAATAGACCTTGCATTAAACCATTTGTCTCCACTGGCTGCATTGCTTACATTAAATAGTCCAGTTAATAAGATAACCATTGCTGCTGACAATAATAAAGTTAGTACTTTTTTTAGTTTCATATTTTCTCACCCTTTTAACCTATTACATTATTTATATTTTACTTTCTACATAAAAATAAGTCAATAACAGTATTTGCTAAGTTTTCCTTTTATTACAAAATTCCTTTTTTTGCTGTTACGGAAATAGTTATCGCAGTTTTTTATTTTAAATATTAAACTTATATTACAATTATATTACATTTTCGTTACAAAATCAAGTGGAAAGTGGCTATATTTAAGTATTTTATAGATATTTAATGTGCTTTTATATTAATTAATATATTTCTTAGTTTTCTTTTTATTATCCAATAAATTCATTATAAAGTTTTTATATAAAAAAAATTCTGTTTTAACTTATTAATAAACCAAAACAGAATTTTTATAAACTATTTTACTAGCTTTATATATAATTATTTTTCTTCTTTTAAATGATATAGTATTGTGCAAGCATCAATTATGTTTAATATTTCTACTACTAGTAATACTAAACCAACTAATGTTGTTACTGTAATAGTTGCTTCAAATGGATTAAATATAACTAAAAATCCTAATACAATTCCTACTATAGCAATAAAAAGCATTAATCCCCAGCTACTATTTGGTACAGTTTTAATGTTAAGAGCCATTTGGAAAGTAATTAAACTTTTTAATATAATCCATACTGCAAATATTATTGGTAAAAATGTAATTAAACTATCTGCACATACTGCTATAACAGCTCCAGCAAAAACCTCTATTAATCCTTCTATAAGCTCAAAGCTCATTAATTTTTGTGTTTGATCTATTTTAAAATAATTAATAATGTGTATAACACCATCAATCATAATTACAAGACCAAATAAAACTGTTATTAATGATAATGATTCTTCTGGCTTAAAGATTAAGAATAATGCTACTATTAACATTAATGCAGATGCTAATATTGATACTTTCTCGTATTTTCTTGTGTAATTTACTAACATTTTTTCTCTCCTTTCTCTATAAAAAAAGTTTTGTTTTTTAATAGCTTTTGTGTATATTTTATTTTATATCATTTTTTGTAAAAAAAAGCAATATGAATTTGTATCTTTATAACTATGCAATAAAATTTTTATTACATATTATATTTACAAATTCATATTACTTAATTAATCTACTTTATCAAATTCGATTATTACTTTGTATAAGTCGCCATCTAAGTATATGTTAAATGTTCCACCTTGCAAGGTAGTTAAACTAGTTGCTATTGAAAGCCCAAGTCCGCTTCCCTCTGTATTTCTTGCACTGTCTCCTCTTACAAAACGTTGCATAAGCTCTTCTGTAGATATATTTAGCTTATCTTTTGAAATATTTTTCATTTGAATTGTTATTCTATTATTATTTTGTATTACATCAACATATACTCTTGTATTTTCCATTGCATATTTTGAAATGTTTGAGTACATGTTTTCTAAAACTCTATACATATATCTACTATCTGCATTTATATATACGTTTTTCTCTGGTAAAGACATAACTTCATCTAAATTTCTAGCTTTAAATTTATCTTCAAATTCTCCAGATATTTGTTTTAATAGCTCATTTACATTTAGCCTTTCCATATTTAGTTTTATGTTTCCAGATGATGCTTTTGAAGCTTCTACCAGGTCTTCTGTAAGTCTTTTTAATCTTTGTGACTTATTATCTAATATGTCTAAATATTCCTTTGCTTTTTCATTTGGTAGTTCTTCTTTTTTTAGCAAGTCCACATAGTTTATAATTGAGGTAAGTGGTGTTTTTATATCATGTGATACATTTGTAATTAACTCTGTTTTTAACCTTTCACTTTTTAGCTTTTCTTGTATTGCATTAGAAAGTCCCCCTGCTATATCATTTATCTGCACTGCTATATCATGTAAAGAGCCTTTATATCTGTTTTCATCTAAATGAACCTCTGTATTTCCCATATAAATTTGATTTATTGCATTTTTTATTTCCATATATCTTACTAACCACTGATGAACTTTTGCAAAACTATATGTCCATAACGCAATTAATAAAATAATTCCAATTGTATCTTTAATACTAAAACAAATAACATTTAATACTATAAAGGTTACAACAACTAATATTATTTTAACTGTCATACTAGCATTTCTTGTCATAGATTTTATTACATTACTAATCCATCTTATTATTCTATATGTTACCGTATTTTTAAATAATGTTTTAGATTTTATTCTCTTTATAATAGTTTCTAGTAATAAAACCATAGACATATATACTATAACTGCACCAATTGAAATTCCCGTAAGTATTATAGATATATTTTCCGAATCAAGTGCTGCAAAAAATCCAAGTCCCACCATCATTAAAGTAAATATTAAAATAAATGCTACAAGAAGTGGAGATTTATCTAATGCATTTAATATAATCTCGCCTTTTTCGTTTTTTAGTCCTATTAAAAAACAATTTACTATTGTTATAAATAAAATTATTATTATGCTTATTGGTAATAAATACAATGCCGGTTTATATAAAATGCTTGCTAAATCAAATATTGTTTTAGATTTTCTGTATTGGTCATAATAAGGCAAGTCGTTTTCCAAACTAGTATATACACTAACATTTCCCATCTCATTTATTCTTTTGTATGTACTTTTATATCGTATTTCCTCCATAGATAAGCTTTCAATAGATGTGCTTACATTGCCCTCTTCATAATTCCAATACACATTGTTTTCTGCAAGCCTTTGCTCAATTTCTTCTATTGTATCTGTTAGCATGGTATGTTCTACATTTGTATATGCTACTGCATTTTCGTTATCTATTATTAAGTATTTAAAATTTTTATATTCATAACTATCTAAGTAATTAATTCTACCTATTGCGTCTCCTATTTCCACATCATCCTGATAATCACTATAAATTCCATAGCTACTACTTTGATAAAAAGATTCTGCTTTTACCTCACCATTATCATATTCTACAATTTCTGAACCCGAATTTATATAAAAGTTGTTTATAATTGAAGCACTATATGTATATGCAAAATTATCAGTAGCAAAATAGTTTGTTGTATCTTGAACTTGCTTATTTTTGTTTTCATAATACAAACTCAATGCTGACAAAATAGATATTACAATAAAAACTGGAATTAAAAGATAGCCTACTATTTTTATTATTTCTTTTGTTCTATTTCTCATACTCATTTCACCACCTTTACTGTTTTTATGCATCTAAATTTTCTATTTTATAGCCTATTCCCCAAATAACTTTTAAATATCTTGGTTCTCTTGGATTTATTTCTATTTTTTCTCTTATATGCCTAATATGTACTGCTATAATATTTTCTGCTCCGTATGCTTCATCTTCCCACACGTTTTCGTATATTTGCTCTATTGAATATACCTTTCCTTTATTTTGTGTTAAAAATTTCAAAATATTGTATTCCGTAGGTGTAAGCTTTACTTCTTTTTCACCTACTGTAACTTGTTTTGTATTATCATCTATAATTAAGTCTCCTGATTTGTACATGTTATCACTATTATTTGCTTTTTCTGCAATAGACCCTAGAGTTGTGTATCTTCTTATTTGCGAATTAACTCTTGCAATTAGCTCTAATGGATTAAATGGCTTTGTTATATAATCATCTGCACCATTATTTAGCCCTGCTATCTTATCATAATCCTCAGATTTAGCAGATAGCATAATTATTGGGATTGCTTTATCTTTCCTTATTAAATTAGCCACACTAATTCCATCTAGTTCTGGCATCATTATATCTAATAAAATTAAATGTATATCTTCGTTTTCTTTAACTATTTTTAAAGCCTCACGTCCATTATATGCTTTTAAAACATTATACCCTTCTCTTTTTAAATATATCTCAATAGCCTCTACAATTTCCTTGTCGTCATCGCAAACTAATACATTATACATAAAATTCCCCTTTTCTAATACTTATATTTTTTCATGTTTATAATATATCATATTTTTATTAAGAAAATTAGCAAGCTTTATTAATATTTTATTAATAATTTTTACTGTTTTTCTGTTGTTTCTATGTTTTTAACATTATTTTTCCAGTCTATAAACTCTGTAACAAGTAATTTTATAACAGCCATAATAGGTACAGCTAAAAACATACCAAGGACTCCAAAATATGCTCCACCAATTGTTACTGCAAAAATAACTAATAATGGACTCATTTTTAATGAATTCCCTACTATTTTTGGATTAATTATATTTGCATCTATTTGTTGTAAAACAATTACAACTATTGCCATTACAACAGCTTGACCAATTCCACCTGTAAATATAGTTACAATTACCGCTACTATTACTGCTACTATTGCTCCAAAATAAGGTATTAGGTTAAATAATCCTATCATAAATCCTAGTAAAACTGCATATCTTACACCAATTATAGCCATTGCTATTGATGTTAAAACACCTACTATAACAGCATCTAAAAGTTGTGCTGATAAAAATCTAAAAAATATTTCGTTTGACCTATTAAAATATTGCCCTACTTTTAAATATGTATCTTTTTTGAATATTGCTCTTGCTGCCCTTTTTAAGAAGTTTAATATTTGTTTTCTTTCTAATAATATATATACAGAAACTACAAATGCAACAAAAACATTAAATATTCCGCTTACAATATTAACAGCACCTTTTAAATAGCTTATAATGCTATCTAAACTAGTAAATCTTTCTAAATCTATATTTTGTATCTTATCTATTGCACTTGTTACAATTTCACTTTTTAAAAAAGATTCTGCTGGTAGCTTATCTATTGCTTGTAACATTGCATTATAATAATTTTGTATATTATTTATAAATTCTATTGCACTATCTATAATTGCAGGTATTACAAATGTAAGTGCTACAACTATTATTAAAAGTACTATTATATATACTGTTGCTACAGATAATGCTCTAGCATGTTTATTTATAAAGTTTTTCTTTTTGGTTTTTTTATATAAATTTTCAACACCTCTACATGGCAAGTACAATAAATATGCTATTAAAAGCCCTGCTAAAAACGGTGCTAAAACTGAAAGTAAAGTCTTAAACCATAAACCAATTTGTGTAAAGTTATCTAATAATTTATAAACTATAATTAATAATACTCCAATTATAAAAAT
>CAJMQM010000033.1 GCA_905215615.1 uncultured bacterium
GAAAACATCAATATTAGCAGCTGTTATAAATATTATAGTAAATGTAGCAACTATTAAGTGGTTAGGACTATATGCTGCCTCAATTTCTACTGTTGTTGCATATATGACTATGGCAATATACCGTTTTATAGATTCAAGAAAATATGTAAAAATATCATTAAATTATAAATTTTTAATTTCAATTATAGCTATGTTCGCAGTTACAATATTTGCTTATTATTTAAGAAATACAGTGTTATGTGCTATAATGGCAGTAATAGTAGTAGCTTATGCATTATTTATTAATAGAAAAAATGTAAAATTTATTATGGACATGATTAGAAAATTTATAAAAAGGTAGAGCTTATGTCATAGTGTTAGGAAGTGAGATAAATGGAAAAACTAATTAGTGTAGTATTACCAATATACAATGTAGAAAAATATTTAGAAAAATGTATGGAAAGTGTGCTAAATCAAACATATAAAAATTTGGAGATTATTTTAGTAGATGATGGCTCTAAAGATAATTGCCCAAAGATATGTGATGATTATGCAAAAAAAGATGCTAGAGTTAAGGTTGTACATAAAGAAAATGGTGGATTATCAGATGCTAGAAATGCAGGTATAAGAGTAGCAAATGGAGAGTATATTACTTTCATAGATTCAGACGATTATGTAGACAAAGACTATGTAGAATTTTTATATAATAATATAGAAAAAAACAATGCAGATATTGCAATTGGTTCACATAGAGTTTTATATGATAGTGGCAAGATAATAGAAAAAGCTACACATGAAAATAGTGTGCTAGAGCCAAAAAAAGTTTTAGAAAGAATTTTATATGATGATGGTATTGATGTATCTGCATGGGGAAAGCTTTACAAAATATCATTGTTTGAAGATATAAAATTTCCAAAAGGAAGGCTATTTGAAGATTCTGCTACAACATATATTTTAGTAGATAAAGCAAAAATTATAACCGTAAATTCAGAAAGTAAGTATAATTATATAGTAAGGGAAAATTCAATTACAAATGCTAAATTTTCTCCTAAAAAAATGGATTTAATAAAATCTACAAGAGAAATGAGTGAATATGTAAAAGGAAAGTACCCTGAACTTGAAGGGGCAGCAAATAGAAGACTAATGTATGCATATTTATCTACTTTGTCACAACTTGCTAAATGTAAAGAAAAATACCCTGAAGAAGAAAAAGAGATGGTTACATATATAAAGCAAAATGGTAATGCAATTTTAAAAGATAAAAGAGTACCTAAAAGAGATAAATTTGGTATTATCTCATTAAAATTTGGATTTGGTTTTTACAAATTTGTGTGGAAACTTTACTTAAAACTTACAAAGAGGGCTTAATATAATATGGAAAAACTAAAATAGCCAATAAATTAGCATTAATATATAGAAAAAATAGAATAAAACAGATTAAAATGTAGAAATAAAAGTATAAAAACTTATTATTATTTTAATCTGTTTTTATTTGTATAAATTTATTGAAAAATATACCTTAGTAATATATAATAACATTGAAATAAGAAAGAGAAAAATTAAAAATACTAAAGAAATATAAGGGAGTTTTTATATGCGAAATTATAGGGTTTTAGCTGTTATAATAGTTTTACTAGTTATAACAAATTTATTATTAGGTAGTTTGGTATTAGTGGCAGCTTCTGATAGTACAACTATTGAGCTATATGTAAAGGTTAAACATAACTATGATAATGCGTATCAAATGCTTGAACTTGTTAATAAAGAACGTGAGGCAAATGGAGTAAAACCATTAAAAATGGATGAGAGTTTAATGGAGTCTGCAATGACTAGAGCTGCAGAGCTTTCTGTTAGATTAAATCATGAAAGACCAAATGGAAGAAATTTTTCATCTATTAATGAAAAAATAAGTGGCGAAAATTTTACTTCAGGACAAATAGATGCTTTGGCAGCAATGGAAAATTTATTAGGGTCTCCTGGACATAAAGCTAATATGTTAACAAGTACATATAGTTCAATTGGAATCGGACATGTGGAAATAGATGGTATAAATTATTGGGTTCAGTTGTTTAGTCCATATAATGCAGAAGAAACCGAAACAGAGCTAACAGGAATTACCGAGAAAACATATTCAATTAATTTATTAAAAGATTTGCTTTCAGTTAAAATAAAAGATACAGAAACAATGACATTAAATATTGGAGAAAAGGGAAGCAGAAATATATCTAATTATAACAGTTGGATTTATTCAGAAATTGAAAATAATAATGCAATATGGTCAAGCTCTAATAGAGGAGTAGCAGTAGTTAATAGTCATGGGGAAGTAACAGCTATTAATTCTGGAAAAGCAACTATAACAGCAAAAATTGAAGACCAAGAAGTTTCATATGATGTATATGTACCATATGAACAATTGGCTCAAATGGACTTTTTTGATGCACAGGCTGAAATTAATATACAAGATAATAGTAGCAATGTTACTTCATGGGATTATATAAAAAGAGACCCAGAGAATACAATTTTAGATAATAAGAAAAATTTGAACTTTATTTATTGTGATAATAATTATGTATATATACAAAGACTAGATGCTAATATGCAAATAAAAGATACTTTGAAGATACAAAAACGCTATTCTGTATATGGTACAACAATAATTGATAATAGTGGAAATTATTATATTGCATGGGGACAAAATGACACATCTTCTGAAAGTACTGGAAAAATTACGTTTGCAATTTCTAAATACGATAATTTTGGAAAATATATAAGTTCTTATGAAAAAACAGATAGTCCAAAGCCTGAAGAAAAACCACCAGAAGGGGAAGAAACTGGGGGAGAACAAACAGGAGAAGAGGAAAAACCAGAAAAAAGGGTAGAAGAGCCAACTAAAACTATATTCGCAAACGGAACTTGCAATATGGACATTAATTCAAAGGGAATTATTGCATATAATTATTCAAAAGAAACTAAAAATGGTAACCAATGTAACAGTAGTGGTTACATAAATTCTAGTACAATGCTAGAAGCAGAAGATTATAATGTATATTCATATACATCACATGCTTGGGCAACAGATGTAAAAGCTTTAAATACTGGTGAATTTCTATTTTTAGAACAGGGAGATAGCAACCCCAGAGCTTATAATTTAAGTTTAGTTACAAAAGTAGATAAAGCATATGTTAGTTATAATAGACAGTTTTTTCACTTTAGAGAAGGGGTGGCACAACAGTCTGGTTATAAATATACTTTTTCTAATTATGGAAGCATAGAGGATTTAAAAGCTGGAATAACATTAATTGCAAGTGCTGAAAAAACTTTGTCTTTATCTCCAGCAAGTAGTACAGAAAATGAATCTAGAAATATTTTTATGCAAGTACTAAAGAAAGACTATATGACAGGACATACTGAGGAAAGCTTAACAGCAGATAGCTTTATTACAGTAGGAGAAAGAAAAGCAGTAGGAACAAAAAAAGCAAATAACGGGGAAGAAAAATATTTTTTAGAAAAAGATACTACAGATTACGGAGTACAATGGTTAACAAATTATTTTGGTGATTATACTATTAAAAATTTAAAAACAGTAGAAATAGACTTAGATAGAGTAGCTATTTTTTATACAGTAACAGAACTTGGAGGTAATATTACTGAAAATAACAAAGTATATTACATGATAGTAAATAATGAAGGAGATATTATTCAAAAAGCTACTTTATTAGAACGAGGAGTATTACCAGGAAATGCAGAACTTGTTTATAATGATGGCTATGTGTATTTTACAAATTCAGATGGCACAAAGAATTTAAGAACATATAGAGTAAAAATGTATGAAACACAAGATAAAACAGTTATAACTGTTGATGAAAAGGAAAAGATAGTAAATAATTTAGATAAGTTTAATATTAATGCTGTTGTAAATAATAATAGTACTTTAGAATATAAAACTACAAATACTTCTATATTAGAAGTATCTAGCGATGGAACTGTAACACCAAAAAAAGAGGGAGAAGCAGAAGTTATAATATCTGTAAAAGATGCTCCTAGAATAGAGGAATTAAGAGTAAAAATAATTATTGATAATAGAAGAAAAAAAGTAACATTAGATAATACAAAATTGGAACTAAAAACTGGTGCACTTGGGGAATATTTAAAAGCAACTGTTTCGCCATTAAATGCAGATACAAATTTGATTTGGAGTTCTAGTAATGAGAATGTAGCAACAATAGAGGCAACATCTAATTCAAGTAGAGTAAAAATAGTACCTAAAAATGCAGGAAATTGCACAATTACAGTATACCCAGAAGGGTATGGAGATTCAAAAGTAACATGTAATGTAACTATTATTAATGAAGTAACAAATGTGGAAATAACTGAGTCACAAATAGAAATAAAATGTGCAGAAAAATATAAATTAAACTATACTGTAAAGCCAGATACCGCAAGTAACAAAAAGGTTACATGGACCAGTAGTAATACTAAAATAGTTACAGTAGATGAAACAGGAACAGTAACAGGTGTTAATGATGGAAATACTACTGTTATTGCTAGAAGCCAAGATAACCCTAATGTATATGATATTTGTCATGTAACTGTAGATTCAGAAGTGATGGTTACAAATGTAAATGTAAGTCCAACTATGGTTAGCTTTTCAGGATTAAACACTAAAGCTTTAAATATAGAAGTATTACCACAAGATGCAACAAATAAAAAATTAGAATATAGTTCAGAAAACACAAAAGTGGCAACGGTTAGTTCAAGTGGAGTAATTCAGGCAAAAGGAAATGGAACAACTAAAATTACAATAAAAACAACAGATGGAAGTAATATTATTAAAGCGGTAGATGTAAATGTTAATGTTAAGTGTACATCAATTTATACTTCTAAAGAAGAGATAAAAATAGAAGGAAATGTTTCTACAAATGTTTCTGCATATGCTATGCCAAGCTTAGCAGCAAATACAAAATTGAGCTATAGCATTAAAGATATAACAGTTGCAACTATAGACCAAAATGGACTTATAAAGCCAATAAAAAATGGAACAACAACAATAGTTATTAAAACAACAGATGGAAGCAATATCACAAAAGAAATACCATTAATAGTAACAGGTATTAACAATGGTGGTGATAATGAAAAAGAAGATGATGGGGGTGATGAAGAAAGTCCAAAAGAATTACCATTTACAGATGTAAAAAAAGGTGACTGGTATTATACAGCAGTAGAATACACATATCAAAGAGGAATAATAAAAGGAGCAACGGATACAGAATTTAGACCAACGAAAAATATAACAAGAGGCATGATAGTAACGATTCTGTGGAGGATGGAAGGAGAACCAAAAGTAACAGGAGTAAAAGATTTTCCAGATGTAACAGGTCAATATTACTATAATGCAGTAAGATGGGCAGTGAAAAATGGAGTAGTAAATGGTTATAATAGTGGAAAATTTGGACCAAATGATAATATAACAAGAGAACAGCTAGCAACAATACTATGTAATTATGCAAAATATAAAAAGAAAAATGTTAATTTGTCCACAGATGCGAACAAATTTACAGATTGGTATAAAATATCTGGTTATGCGAAGCCTTCAATGGATTGGGCAATAGCAACAGGGGTAATAACAGGAAAAAATAATGGAACAAAGGTAGACCCACAAGGCACAGCAACAAGGGCAGAAGCAACAGCTATGATATATAATTATTGTATAAGAATAAAATAATTTTATCATTAGGAGTTATAGGAAATGTTCAGATTTTATACATAATATTGAAATATTATAATTTAATTTTAAATATTTAATAAGTTAATATAAAAGTAATATGCACTTGTATATTAACAAAAGATAATGTAAAATAATAGAGGAGTGTTTTATTTTAAGGGGGTAAAAATGAAAAAGATTAATTTTGTAGCGGTTTCGCTAATTATAGTTTTTATGTTTAACTTAACATTTGGAAGCATAGTTTCTTTAGCAAATTCAGAAACAAATGTGGAAACAAGTTCAGAAGAAAAAGTAGGGGAAGCAATAGATAAAGAAAATATAGACGAAAATAATGGAGAAAAAGAAGAAAAAATACCAAGTGAATTATACTATGAAAAAAGAGAGAAAAAGGTTCAAAAGAAACAAAGGAGTATAAGTACATTAGCAGAAAGTAGTGAAAGTAATTATACTTATAAAACACTTTCTGATGGAACATTAAGTATTACTGATTATGTTGGTGGTTATACATATAATTTAGTAATACCATCTACAATAGATGGTAAAACAGTAACAGAGATTGATAGTTATGCATTTTATAATGCAGATATAGCAGGCTCAGTAACAATTCCAAATACCGTAAAGAAGATAAATTCATTAGCATTTTATTATTGTGATAGAATAAGTTCTGTAAAAATAGGAAGTGGTGTTACTTCAATAGGTGAAAGTGCGTTTGTATTAACTTATAACAATAAAAGCTATGAGGTAGATGCTAATAATCAGAGTTATACCTCAGTAGATGGTGTTATATTTAGCAAAGACAAAAAGCAAATTTGTTTTTACCCACAAGCAAAAGAGGGTACAAGCTATTCTATACCATCTACAGTAGAAACTGTAGGAGACTATTGTTTCGCAAATAGTGTGGCACTAGAAAGTATTACTATGTCAAATTCAGTTAAAACTTTAGAATATGCAGCATTTGCGGAGTGTAGTAAATTAAAAAATATTATACTAAGCACTAATCTAGAAACAATAGGAGGCTATGTTTTTAATAAATTGCCTATTGAGAGTATAACAATTCCTGCAAAAGTATCTAAAATAGATGCTACAGCCTTTATAAAAGCAACAAATTTAAAAGAAATAAATGTATCTACAAGCAATAATAACTATGCATCAGTAAATGGAGTATTATTTAATAAAAGTAAAACTACATTAATATTATATCCAGCTGGAAAGACACAAACTTCTTATCAAATTCCTAATACTGTTAAAATAGTAGGTGAAAATGCGTTTATAGATGTGGCATTAACAAGTATAATAATTCCAAGCTCAGTAGAAGAACTAGCAGATTGGTGTTTTGCAAGAACTAATATAACAACAATTACAATTCCAAGTACAATTAAAAAACTAGGATATGGTATTTGTTCAGACTGTACAGAATTAAAAACAGCAGTGGTAAATTCATCTGTAAATCTTCCATATGAAACATTTTATAAGTGTACAAATTTATCAAATGTTACTTTAAATAATAATATTGAAGAGCTTGACTCTAGAGTTTTTATGAACTGTACATCATTAACAAAGATAACTTTACCAACTAATTTAAAAAAGATTACATATAGCTTTATAGGTTGTACAAACCTAACAAATGTAGTTATTCCAGCAGGTGTTACTTATATTAATAAAGGAGCATTTCCAGAAACAACAAAATTAGATATATCAAAAACAAAATTAATAAAATTAGAAACAGGAGACTATGCGGTTGCTTATGATATTTATGTAAAAGGAACTCACAATTATGATTATGCTTATCAAGTGTTAGAAATAGTTAATCAAAGAAGAAAAGAAAATAGAAGAAATCCATTAACAATGGACGAAAGCCTTCTTAGTTCAGCAATGGAAAGAGCAGCAGAAACATCTATATATTGGGACCATACAAGACCAAATAGTACAGACTGCTTTACTATTAACGATAAAATGAGCGGAGAAAATATTGCAGCAGGAAGCGGAACGCCAGCAAGTGTAATGAACCTTTGGATGAATTCTACAGGACATAGAGGTAATATATTATCATCTAACTTTACTTCAATAGGAATTGGACATATTCAAGTAAATGGAACAAATTATTGGGTTCAATGTTTTGGAACAGGAAAGGCAGAAGTACCTCAAAGACAACAAACAGGGACTATTACAAAAACTTATAAAGTACAAACAGTAGAAGATTCGATTTCATTTAGATTTTCAAATAATTCTGATGTAGAGTTAAAAATAGGACAACAAACAAGTAAAGAATTATATAATTATAATACATGGGTTTATTCAAAAATAGAAGGAAATAGTGCAAAATGGTCTAGCTCTAATACAAAAGTTGCAACAGTAGATAATTATGGAAAAGTCTCTGCAGTAGGTATAGGAGATGCAGTTATAACTGCACAGATCGGTAGCAAGACAGCATCATATAATGTATATGTGTTATTACCATTTACAGATGTAAAGAAAAGCGATTGGTATTATACAGCAGTGGAATATACTTATCAAAGAGGAATAATAAAAGGAGCGACAGATACAGAATTTAGACCAACGAAAAATATAACAAGAGGTATGATAGTAACTATTTTATGGAGGATGGAAGGAGAGCCGAAAGTAACCGGTGTAGGCGATTTCCCAGATGTAAAAAATGGTCAATATTATTATAATGCAGTAAGATGGGCAGCAAAAAATAAAATAGTAAGTGGTTATAATAGTGGAAAATTTGGACCAGATGATAATATTACAAGAGAGCAATTAGCAACAATATTATGTAATTATGCAAAATATAAAGGAAAAAATGTAAATGCAACTGCAAATACAAGTAAATTTACAGATTGGAGTAAAGTAACAGGTTATGCAAGACCAGCAATGCAATGGGCAGTATCAAAAGGAGTTATAACAGGAAAATCTGGTGGAACAAAAGTAGACCCACAAGGTACAGCATCAAGAGCAGAAGCTGCAGGCATGATATACAATTATTGTTTAAAAATAAAATAGTAAAATAAAAACATGTTCAATTATAATAAACAAACTTTTTGAACATGTTTTTTATTTTATATAATTTTGATATAACAGCGAAATAAAATATTTTAATTATAAAAATTAAAGACAAAAGCTTGTAATTAAGCTTTATAACTGGTAAAATATAAGTGTTGTTATCTAGGAAAGGACGATTAATATTATGAAATACGATTATTTAATAGTGGGAAGCGGTCTTTTTGGCTCAGTATTTGCATATGAAGCAAATAAAAAAGGAAAGAAATGTTTAGTAATAGAAAAACGACCACATATAGGTGGAAATATTTATACAGAAAACATAGATGGAATACAAGTACATAAATATGGAGCACATATATTTCACACAAGCAATAAAGAAGTATGGGAATATGTTAACCAATTTGTAGAGTTTAACAGATATACAAATTCGCCTGTTGCAATATATAAAAATGAATTATATAATATGCCTTTTAATATGAATACATTTAATAAATTATGGGGAGTTGTTACTCCTGATGAAGCTAAACAAAAAATTGAAGAGGAAAAAAGAGAAGCAGGAATAACCGAACCTAAGAATTTAGAGGAACAAGCTATAAGTTTAGTAGGAAAAACAATTTACGAAAAATTAGTAAAAGGTTATACAGAAAAGCAATGGGGTAGAAAAGCAACTGAATTACCAAGTTTTATAATAAAGAGGCTTCCTGTTAGATTTATTTATGATAATAATTATTTTAGTGATAAATATCAGGGAATTCCAATAGGTGGGTATACTCAAATTATAGAAAAGATGCTAGAAGGTATAGAAGTAAAATTAAATTATGATTTCTTTGAGCATAGAGAAGAAGCAGAAAAACTAGCTAATAAAATTGTTTTTACAGGACCTATTGATAAATTTTATAATTACAAATTTGGGGAGCTTGAATATAGAAGTTTAATGTTTGAAACAGAAACACTAAATACAGATAATTATCAAGGAAATGCAGTTGTAAATTATACAGAATATGAGGTGCCATATACTAGAATTATTGAACATAAATATTTTGAATATGGACTAAATAATGGCAAAACAGTAATAACAAGAGAGTACCCAGACAAATGGGTACAAGGAAAAGAGCCATATTATACAATAAATGATGATAGGAACAATAACTTATATCAAAAATATGCTGAACTTGCAAAGGAAGACAAGAATATTATTTTTGGAGGCAGACTAGGTCAATATAAGTATTTTGATATGGACAAAGTAATTGCTGAGGCACTTAATTGTGCAAGAAATGAACTATAAGTATTTATAATAGAAATTTTATAAATAATAATTAAAATAAAAAATATTTTTTGCAATATAGATTTAAAGAGAAAATAAATAATAATTGCAGAAAAAAAGACATTTCTGATGCAAAATGACTATATATAAGGTTTGCTTTATAAATTTTTTACATGCTATAATAACTTTATCAGGATTTCCTGGTAAAGTTTTTTTATAGAGGAGGTGATAATATGCTAGAAGAAAAAATACTAAGTAAGTTAGAGGAACATGACAAGGTATTTGAGAAAATGAGCAATAAGCTAGAAGAACACGACAAGAAATTCGAACAAATAAGCAATAAGCTAGAAGAACACGACAAGAAATTTGAACAAATAAACAACAAGCTAGAAGAACACGATAAGAAATTCGAACAAATAAACAATAAGCTAGAAGAACACGATAAGAAATTCGAACAAATAAACAATAAGCTAGAAGAACACGATAAGAAATTTGAAAAAATAGAAAACAAACTAGAGGAACATGACAAGAAGTTCGAAGAGCATGATAATATGTTTGATGATATAAGACAGATACTAAAAGATCATAGCAGAGCTTTGGTAATTATAGAAGATGCAGTTACAAACAAAATACCTGCACTTTTCGACAAACTTAGTGTTCATGATGACAGATTTGAAAGAGACGAAGATAGAATAAGCAACTTGGAAAAAACAACAGAATATCAAGGAGACAAAATTACAGCTTTGGAATTAGTTTCAAGTGAGCACTCAAAAAAAATTTCAAAATTAATATCTTAAAAAATCAGGGGCGTAAAGTAGAGTTTAAGTATGTGATTTGCATTTGTAGCAAGTTAGATATTTAAACTCTATTTTACTTTTTAAAGATAAATGTAACGCCTAGAAAACAATAATATTATCAGAAATACTTTACTATTTTTGATTCTTATTTTATAATAAAGACACAGATAAAGTAATAGAGGAGGGGAAGTATAATTTAGGTATAATTATACGAGAAACAAATGAAAAGAAATTTACTTAGAGTTCTTTTTCTCAGTTTACTTATAACAACTTTTGCAGTAATATTTCACTTTTCAGCGCAAAATGGAGAAGAGTCCAGTTCTCTAAGCAGAAAGGTTACAGAAAAAATAGTAAATACATTTCCATATATAAAAGATTTAAGCACTGAAACTAAAGCAAAAATGGTAGAACATGGAGAAATTATAGTGAGAAAATTAGCACATTTATCTATTTATACTCTAGTTGGAATATTTATTATGGCATTTATGTGTACATTTGACACTAGAGTGCTATATAAATTTGGTATAAGCCTATTAGTAGGATTAATATATGCAATAACAGATGAATATCATCAAAGTTTTGTAGCTCGGAAG
>CAJMQM010000034.1 GCA_905215615.1 uncultured bacterium
TATTTTATATTTTTTAATTTTGCTATATTTAAGCCATATCTACTTTATGCCATATTTATATATTTAAAGTCTTATTTGACTTATATTATAATTAAAATTCTATATCTAATTCTATTGGACAATGGTCACTTCCATATACATCTGCATGAATTTTGCTTTCTTTAATTTTATCTTTAATTGATTTTGATGTTATAAAATAGTCAATTCTCCAACCTACATTTTTCTCTCTTGCATGAAACATATATGACCACCAAGTATATGCATCTTCCTTGTTTGGGTACAAATATCTAAAGCTATCTGTAAATCCTGCATTTAGTAGTTCAGTCATCTTGCTTCTTTCCTCATCTGTAAATCCTGCATTGCGTGTATTTGTTTTTGGATTTTTTAAATCTATTTCTTTATGTGCTACATTTAAGTCCCCACAATATATTACAGGCTTTTTTTCATCTAATTTTAATAAATATTTTCTTATTTCATCTTCCCAAACTTGCCTATAATCCAATCTTTCTAGCTCTCTTTTTGAGTTTGGTGTATAGCAATTTACTAAATAAAAATCCTCAAATTCTAGTGTTATTATTCTTCCTTCTTTGTCATGTTCTTCTATTCCTATGCCATATGTAACATTTATTGGCTTCTTTTTAGTAAAAACTGCTGTGCCAGAATAGCCTTTTTTTATAGCACTATTCCAATATGAATAATAGCCATTAAACAAGCTATTTATTTCGTCTGTAATTTGATCTTCTTGCATTTTTGTTTCTTGTATTGAAAATATGTCTGCATCTATTTCTTTAAAAAACTGTGAAAATCCCTTTGTTATTACTGCTCTTAGTCCATTTACGTTCCATGATATTAATTTCATAATTTTTCTTCCTTTCTATATTTTAAGTCTTACAATAATTTTACATGTAAATTGGCTATTATTCAATTAAAATAAGTAAAAAGTAAAATGTTTTTAAATAATACAAAAAAGCGACCTTATGGCCGCCCTTTTTTTATATTATTTTGAACCAAAGTACCAGTTACCACCTATATTAACACTTCCAGATGTACTATAACCTCTAAAGCTTAAATAGTTGTGGTTTCTTTTACCATTTAATGCATCTAATACTGCTTGTTTTACATAACTTGGATAGTTTCCGTTTAGTCTTCTTCTCCAGTGACTGTCTATTGAATAACAGAATTGGTTTGGCGCCATATATTGGCTTAATGGGTCTGAACCATATTTTCTCCATTTGCTACTTTCTGCCCTATTTGCAGCACATGTTATAACTGCTAATGCACCATTATAACTAGAACCACACTCTTGTGCAGTAATTGCACATAATAAGTCTAACTCAGAAGCTGAATATGACCATTTTCCGCCACTATATCTTACAGAAGCACTTCTTGAAACTGTTTGCTTTTGTCTTACTTCTATAATTTTATCTACTGGCTCTTTTACAACCTTTTCTGATAATTTTATTTTTTCTATTTCTTTATCATTTTGATATTTAACTTTATAAGTTATTTCTTTAAGTCCGTCTTTACCTTCTTGTACTACTTTATCTTGCTTTTGACTTGAACCAGATGAAACATCTTTTTTTACTGTTTCAAATGGTATTTTTACTTGCTCTGTAATTATTTTTTCTACTATATTATCATATGATGCTAAAACTTCCTCAGCAGTAATATTTTCTGATGTTTCTATTTCTTCTGCCTCTTCTACTACTTCTTCTGTTTCTTTTGTTATTCTTATTGTTTTGTTATCTGTTAGTTCTGAATTTTTATCTGGTACTGTCTTTTCATCTTCTAATAATATAATATGATTTTCATCTAATATTTCTGATATTTTTGTTTTAGTAGTTAATACGTTCATTTCATAACCACTAGAAAGAATAATTTTAACATTAGCTGGTTGTACATTTCCTGCAAGTACTGTTGCACTTGTTACAAAAAGTATAAACACTAAACTAATTACTAAAATCTTTTTCAGAGATATTGATGCTTTATCGTTATTTTTCATAGAAAATTTTTCCTCCTTTAAAAGCAACATGTTCATTATAGCATTTATTTATTATTTTGTCAAATTTTGCTCTATCTCGGATAACTTTACTCTTACAAGCGTCTTGCTTTCTTGGCTATTTGCCTAAATTTTGCAAGCCTCTATATTTATATTATATGAGGCTTGTACTTAAAATATTACTATTTTTTATTATATTAAATTTTCACATTTTATTCTTGTAAACATCATATTTATATGTTATTATAAATGTAAATTTTATTAGGAGGATGAAGTATGGTAGCACTTTGGATAATATTAGGCATTATTGTTGTCTTAATTATAGCTGGTATTATAATTTACAATAATTTAGTTACTTTAAGACAAAGGGTTAAAAATGCTTGGAGCCAGATTGATGTACAATTACAAAGAAGATTTGACTTAATCCCAAACTTAGTTGAAACAGTAAAAGGCTATATGGAACATGAAAAAGATGTTTTAACTAAAGTTACAGAACTTAGAACTTCTTGGGCACAAGCACAAACAGTTTCTGAAAAAGCAAAATTAGACAATCAACTTTCTGAAACATTAAAAAGCATTATGGCAATTTCAGAAAATTACCCTAATTTAAAAGCAAATCAAAACTTTTCTGAATTGCAAACAGAATTAACATCAACAGAAAATAAAATTGCTTATTCTAGACAATTCTACAATGATAGTGTAACTAGATTAAACACAAAATTGGAAACTTTCCCATCAAACATTATTGCATCTATGTTCCATTTTAAAGCAGAAGATTTATTTGTTGTTGATAATGAACAAGCTAGAAAAAATGTAAAAGTAGATTTCTAAAACATAATGCACAAAGTATAATCTTCTTTGTGCATTAATTTTATTATTTGAAGGATGATAATTATGTATGAAGATATAACTAAAAATAAAATTAAAACTGGCGTAATAATTGGAATTTTTATAGTTGTAATAACTTTAATAGTTTACTATATTTGTATGGCATTTGACTTAGGCATATATTCTATTGTTATTGCATTATTATTTTCCACTTTATCTGCATGGGGTTCTTACTATTACAGTGACAGAATAGTATTATCTGTTAACCGTGCTAGGCCAGCAACCGAAGAAGAAGATGCAAAATTAATTGACATATTAGATGGACTTATGGTCTCTTCAGGTTTAGCATATAGACCAAGATTATATGTAGTAGATGACCCACAACCAAACGCATTTGCAACTGGTAGAAACCCTAAAAATGCTGTAATATGTGTAACTACAGGTCTTTTAAATAAATTGGATTATTATGAATTAGAAGGTGTTGTAGCACATGAACTTTCACATATAAAAAATTATGATATTCGTTTATCTGCTGTTGTAACTGTAATGGTTGGTTTTGTAGTAATGCTTTCAGACTTTGTTTCCAGAATATTGTTCTGGGGCGGTGGAAGGTCTAACGACAACGATAGTAAAAGTGGTAATCCTATATTAATGCTTATTGGTTTAATTTGTTTAATTCTAGCTCCTGTCTTTGGTGAACTTATGAAGCTAGCTCTTTCAAGAAGAAGAGAATATTTAGCAGATGCCTCTGCTGTAGAGCTTACAAGAAATCCAGATGGATTAATCTCTGCGCTAGAAAAAATATCTGCTGACCCAGATGAACTAAAAACAGCTAATAAAGCTACTGCTAACATGTATATAGTAAATCCTTTTAGAGGAGATAAAAAGAAAAAACAAAGTAGCATTTGGTCTACACACCCTGCTACTGAAGATAGAATTGAAGCAATTAGAAATTTAAAATAAAGTTTTATACAATATATTTTATGTAAAAATTCCCTTTATGATATGAATTTAATGTGTTTTGCCACATATTATTATCATAAAGGGAATTTTTAATCTATATATTTTTATATGCAAACTTATTTTTTTAAAACGTAGACTAACCACTTATTGCTGTTATCTCCGCCCTCTTTGTGAAAATCAGAAATTTTATAGCCTGTATTAGAGATAATTTCGTTTATCTCCTCTTCCTTAAAGTACTTATAATAGCGTTCGGCTCCCATATGATACTCATTTGGGAAATCCACCCACTCTTCGTCTACATTTTTTATTTCACGGTTCATAACATTAAACACAAATAATCCATCTTTTTCAAGTGCATTATAGGTTTTTTGTAGTACCTTAGCCATATCTTCTTTATTAAAATGAACAAATACTCTCCATGCAAAAAATGCAGAATATTTTTCTGTAAATTCATCTTCTATAACATTAAATTTAATTGTATTTGGTACTTTAGATTTTGTTTCGTTTATAAAAGCTTCTGCCACATCACTTGCTGTTACATCATAACCTATTTCTTCAATATATTTAGCATTTATTCCATCTCCAGATCCAATTTCAAAAACCTTTGAGCCTTTTGGTAATGTGCCAATATTTGAATTAATAAACTTTTCCAATTTCTCTTTTTTACGTTTTGCTTTAGCTGGGTCTAAATTTTCATGTTCTATAGTCGTTTTTAAATATACACTAGCTTTTTCCTCGTATACTTCAAGTGTTTTTTTATTTTCTTCGCTCATATTTTCCTCCTAAATTTTTTACACCCCATATAATTTCTTTGCGTTTTCAAAAGTAATTTTTTCAACTTCCTCTAGTGAAATATTTTTTATACTTGCTATTTTTTCTGCTATATATATTAAGTTTCTAGAATCATTTCTTTTGCCTCTTTTGGGTTCTGGCGATAAATATGGACTGTCTGTTTCTATTAATATTCTATCTTTTGGAATCATTTCTATAATTTCATCTGCATTTTTTGAATTTTTAAATGTAATAGGTCCTGCAAGAGATATATAAAATCCCAATTCTAGTGCTTGTTTTACTAATTCCCTATTTAATGGGCAACAATGAAATACACTTTGTTTTACTGGTTTTTCTATATTTCTAACAATATTTAATGTATCATCTACCGCTTCTCTTGTGTGTATTACAATTGGTAAATTCATTTCATTTGCAATTTTTATTTGCTCTATAAAGGCATATTGTTGTAGTTCTTTATTTTCCTTGTTCCAATAATAATCTAACCCAATTTCACCAACTGCAACTACTTTTTTACTACTTTTAATAAGTATTTTTACTTCTTCTAGTTGTTTTTCCATTTCTTCCTTGTTTTCTGGAATATCGTTTGGAGAAACTCCACATGTTGCATAAATAAAACTATATTTTTCTGCTAGTTCTATAGCTTGTTTTGAGCTTTCTATACTATAACCCGCATTTACCAAGCTTGTTACTCCTGCATCGTAAACTTGCTTTATAATTTCATCTCTGTCTTCATCAAATTTTTCATCGTTATAATGTGCATGCTGCTCAAAAAAACTCACTTTTGCACCTCTTTTTCTTATTTATATTTGTTGCTGTGTTTCATATACTGTAATTATGTTTTCCTTTATGTATAACTAATATTTTTTAATTATTCCATAGCTTGCATCTAATTATTTATCGTTTTCAGCATATGTTTTATATTTATAATTTTATTCTACTGTTTTCCACAGTTTAGCTACTTTTGCTAACTCTATTTCCACAACTTATTCATTTATTAACATTACAAAGTTTGCTATTGCATAATCCTTAATATGTGAAATACTTAAATCCATGCTTTCTATTTTTAATTCTCTTGTATTACTATTTTTTAAGTTATTATCATCTACAACATTATTAATTAATTCGTTTGTATTATTTCCTATATTTAAAAAATCTAAAGTTCCATTAAATTCTACAAAAGGCTTTCCACTTTCACCGTTTTTTATAATAATGTTTTTCCAAATATCTTCTTTTATATCTGCTATAATGTCTGAAATTGCCTTATATACAGCTTCTTTTGCTGCAAATCTTGCTGCATAATGTTGGTATTTCATTTTATTAGTACTTTCACAAAATTCTATTTCCGACTTAGAAAATACTTTGTTTAAAAACATTTCTCCATTTTTTTCTATTGCCTCTTGAACCCTAGAAACTTCTATTATATCTATACCTGTTTTAATTTTCATTTATACTCCAATTCAAATTATTTTATTTAAAATATAAATACTATATAAAATTTGCTTAAATTAATTTTCATTGGTTCCTTTATTAAGTTTATCTATATATTGCCACGAAAATCTAGCCATAAACTGCATTAAGTTTATATTTTATAAATTAATACTTTTGCTTTAAAATAGTGCATAAAATATAATTAGCATTATTACAATTAAAATTAGTATTATTATATTTTGTTTTATTTTTGTTTTTTCTATATTACCACTTTTGTATAACATATCATATTTGTTTTTAATTTTATTAAATAGCTTCTCTATTTTCAATTTTTCGTTCCAGTTTCTCTCCAAATTACTGCCTGTTTCATCATTTGTAGCTTCTTCAATCCAAAAGTTTTTAGTAAAACTTAAAAACTCATTTTTACAGTCTTTTCTATCTAGTTCGTAGTTTACTTTTGCTAAATAGAATTTTTTGTATAAGCATAATATGTATAAATACAAATGCTCACTTTCAAATCTAAATGGTAATTTTGTATAATTATCTACATTTATATCTGATGTAAGTAAGGCTGTACCTATATTAGAGAAACCATATTTTATGTATTTTGAATTTGGCAAGTTGTTAAAATAATCTTCCATTGTTAAGTCGTTTAATTCTTTATTTGCAGGTAGAACTTTAAAAAACTTAAAAAATAGTTTTTCTATAGATTTTACATCTACATTGTCGTTCCAGTCTTCTTGCGAAATACACGCATATGAGTATGTTATAAAACGCTCTTGCTCAATATTTAAGTCTTCTGCTAGCTTGTTATTTCCTGTTATATCTTTAATAAATTTTGTTATTTCTTTTGCATCTTTAAAATTATTAGTTTGTATTTTTATATTTTCAAATTCCTTTAACCCTTCTGCTTTAGACGTTATATCTCTAAATTTATAATTAAAGTTCAATACTTCTGAAAAATTGTTATGCTCTCCATCTATTATTGTTTTAAATAGTAGAAAGCATATTCCTGTATTAAAACAAATTAGCTGTACTTTTGTTATATCAAAATATATTCCGTCTTCATTTTCCACTTTTCCTTGGGCATTTTGCTTTAGCTCGTAGTCAAACATTGTACATGGATACTTTGCTAAAATATTTGCTTTAAATTCATTGTCTAAGCTTTCTAATTCCCTCATTTGTTGCTTACTATAATTGAAACTCCAAAACATAAACTTTCTTATGTTTGGTAAAAAGTATTGATAAATTGATAAATCTTTGGCTATATCAAACTTTTTCATTGTGCATTTTTTATCTTTTAGTAATTTTAGCAAATATCTGTTATAGTTTTTTTCTTCAATTACATACGGATATATAAAGTACGTGTATTGGTACCTCATCTTTAGTTCCAAAGCTCTTTCACTTTCCCTATATAAGAATTTAGGTTTTTAAAGGATTAACCTATAAACCTATTATTATATTTTATTTTGTATAATAATTTAAGTTTAAGTCTTCTCCTAAGTGCCAATCATCTATAAATTCTATTAATGAATTATTTTCCATCGTGTATTGTGGTTCTACTACTTCTCTTCCTTTTGAGTCAATAGCACCCCAGTTTCCGTCTTTTTTTACACTTGCATAACCAAAACTATTTTGTTCTGTTGCATCATCATAAATATAATCTACAATAACAATTCCGTCTTTATTTACGAAACCATATTTATCGTCTTTTTTGCTTAAGAATAATGTATTACTTTTTAGCAATTCTATATTAGTTTTTTCTTCAAACTTGAAATTATAATATTTGTATTCTCCATTTGTTCTAACTTTCATATAGCCATTTTCTGTGTTTATTTCTGATATAATTCCGCTTAATTTTACTTCAAAGTTTCTATCTGTTAAGTCATTGTCTATGCTACCATTTGTACTTCCCTCGAAAAATCCTTCTGTTTGTCTGTAAATTAAATTATCATATTTGAAGTCTAATACTGTAGTCCCATCTATATTTATAATTCCATATTTATTATCTTTTTTAACTATATAATTGTTTTCGTATGTATAGCTCATGTCGTCATATTCTATATTAATTTTTGTTTCTCCATCTGTTGCTAATACACCATATTTATTACCTTTTTTTATAATAACATTATCTCCATTTATTGATGCAACGTCATCAAATGCAGATGTTAAATATAAATTTCCAGATCTATCTGCTACAGACCATTTTCCATCTTGTTTTACAACATATTTGTTGTCTCCATATACTTGTTTAATATCTTGATATGTATTTTCAAAAATTATTGTTTTGTCTGGTTTTACTAAACCATATTTATCGTTTTCGTCTATTAAAATATAACCATCTGAAGCTTTGTCTGTTAGTGGTTTTATGTCTTTATAATTATTTTCAGCTATAACTGCTCCAATGTTATCTACTAACCCCTTTTTACCATCTTTTACAGTAACAAATGTATTTTCTATACCTTGTAATGCGGTAATAGAGTCGTATTCACAGTTTAATAAAGTTTTTCCATTAAAATCTATTAAGCCATATTTTCCGTCTTTTGATACTAATAATACATCATCTTCATACCATAAATTATTATTTACATCATAGTTTTCAATTGCTTGAATTCCATCATATTCTGTAAATATTTGGCTCTCTTTTTCATTTATTGCTTTTGTTTTATATTCGTTTGTATCGTAATTTACATCATATGTGCAAATAAATACTGCTTTCTTTGAGTTTGGTACTATAATTGTTTCATCATATGTAGGTTTTACTATTTCTTTTCCTTTTGAGTCTATTACTCCCCATTTTCCTTCTGTATATGCTGCAAAGTATTCTGTTGCAACTACTTTACTTTCTACTTTTGTTCCACCAAATAGTTTTGTTATAGATATTACAACTATTATTAGTAGTGCTAATGCTATTAACACTGCAACTACTTTTTTTATATTTAATTTGCCTTCTCCACTATATCGTCTACCTCTACCCATTTTTACCTCCATATATAAAACTAAAAAATATAGTATAGCTTTTTTATAGCTATACTATATCATATTTGTGTACATAATTACAAGAATTTAGGCGTATTTTGTTAAGTCTTTATGAGAATATGTGTAAGGATTTATATTATATATATACTTATTTTAAATGTTTATTGTATATTTTGTCTAATAATTTTTTGGATTACATATTACGTATAAGAATTACTTACCTTCCTTTTGTATTCTCTTTATCTCTTCTTCAGTTAATTTAGTTATTTTCATTATTACATCAATTGGGAAATTTTCTCTTAGCATACTTTTTACTATTTCTATTTTTTCTTTTCTCTCTCCTCTTGCCATTGCATCGTCTTCTCTTTGTTCTTGGTCCATCCTAAGTAATTCTGCTTTTAATAACCTTCTTCTTAGTAAATCATCTTGACTTATTCTATCTAATTCTTCTTTTGCTTTCTTTATATCTTCATTTTCTTCCATTATTTGAGCTACCTCCGCATCTTCTGGATTTTCCAAAAACATCATCCATTGTAGTACTTCGTCTCTCTTATTTTTCTCATATTCTTTTATTGCTTTTGGTAACTCTATAATATATAATTCAAAATAGTCTGTCAACTTGATTTTATAGTATTTTTCCTCCGTTATTCTCCATTTTGTGCATGATTTCTCTATTTCTCTAAATTGTTCTATATTACCTTTTGCAACAAATTTCGTAGTCGTTTTTTCGACAAAAACTGCGTTTTATTTAGGTTGTGATATAAAAAATAGTTT
>CAJMQM010000035.1 GCA_905215615.1 uncultured bacterium
ATAATAGCTAAAGCTAAAGAAGCCGCTAACGCAACAAACAATGCAGTACAAAAAGAGCAAGAAGATTTAGATAATTTGGCAGACTATCTAAACCAGGCACTGAACGGAATAGGAGGAAATACTAATACAAATACTAGACCAGATAACCCATCTGATGAAGGGTCAGGAGGAATTGTGAATATAAAGTTCTTAAAAGGAATAACAGAAGAAGCAGCAGATGGAACAACAACATGGGATAATGCAAGTGGAGAAGGTAACTGGAACATACACCCAGCATTTAACTACAATGGAACAGTAAGTGGACTATGGGTAGCAAAATTTGAGGCAAGTAGTATAGAAGGAAATAGCGATACAGAAGGAGGAGACAATGTAACTACAAAAGTATTACAAGTAAAACCAGGCGTAAGCAGCTGGATATATATATCTGTAGGAAATGCATATACAGTATGTCTAAATTATAATCCAGATTTAAGTAGCCATATGATTAAAAACAGTGAGTGGAGAGCAGTAGCATACCTAACACAAAGTGCATATGGAAAAAATGAAGAAGTATGGGTTAATAATAGTAGTAGTTTTATAACGGGTTCAGCAGGAAACAGTGCAAGTGCAAGCAGCATAACAGTAATAGAAAACAATGGAAGTAAAAACATAACAATAACAAATGCAAGTGGAAATACAAAAATAATAGCAGAAAATGGTTATGCAATATACAACAATGGTAGTGGACAAATAACAATAAGTGGAGGAACAATACAAGTAACAAATTCAACAGGATTATATAATGCCTCAACAGGAAATGTAACAATACAAGGTGGAACAATAAAAATGCTAGGAAGCTACATTGGAATACAAAACCAGTCAACTGGAACAGTAAGAATAGAAAACATGGCAATAGACACCGAAAACGGACAACCAATAGTAAACAATGCAGGAGGAAGAATAGAAATAATAAGTGGAAGCTTTAAAGCAAGAGGAGAAACTACACCATCAGTAGTAAATAGTGGAGAAGGACATATACAAGTAGAAGGAGGAGAAATAGAAGCAGCATCAGCAGGAATATACAACATAGGAGAAGGAAGTATAACAATACTAGCAGGAACAGTAACCTCAACAGCAGCAAATGCAATAGGAAATGCAAGTACAGGAGAAATAACACTAGGAGAAAATGACGGAACAATAAGCACAACAAGTCCAGAAATAGTATCAACAAATGGCTATTATACAATATCAACAAGTACCTTAAACTTCTATGATGGAATACTAAAAGGTGGAGGAATAAAAGAAGGAACAACAGTAAATACACCAAGTGGAAAAACAGCGGTAAGAAATACATCAGCAGAGCTATACTATACAATATTACAATAATATAGAAAAAGTATGAGTGCAAAAATATGCACTCATACTAAATAATAAAAAATCAAGATAGGGGTTTTGATTATGAAGAAAAAACAAATTATTATAGGGATTGTAGGAATAATTATAATAATATTATGTGTAGTATTAATAATTAATATGAATAAAAACACAGCAGAAGAAAATAAACAAAACATAAATGTAGAAACCAAACGAGAAACAAGTGTAAACGGTTTAGAAGAAAATGCAGGAACATTTAGTACAAATGAAGAAGATGGAAGAGCAATACAAGTAGAGGAATAAAAATAATAACAGAGTAAAAAGATTAAAAAATATTGCAATTAAGCAAAAAACGTGATAATATATAAAAGTAGTTGTATAATTTAAGTACAATGTACAAATTAAAATTTAATATAAAGCCGTTTGTAGAAAGCAAAGTAAGTATTAAGAAAAAATATTATAGAGAGATGGGATTTTAGCTGGAAGCCTGTTATATACTTATACTGAAATTTCACTTTTGAGGTTCTTTTTTGAACAAACAATATAATTTATAAGCAATATAAAGCTAAATAAAATTTATTATTTAATTAGGAAAAGACGTTAGCAACGATATAGCTATAATGAGGTTAATAAGAATTTATTAATAAAAATAGGTGGTACCACGATTTCCATTTCGTCCTATTACAGGGATGAAATGGATTTTTTGATGTAATAGTAATAAAAATATATCAATAAATATCTAAAATTAAGAAAGGGGTTTTAACATGAAAGAACAAATCGAAAGCATTAGACAGTCAGCATTAGAAGAAATGAAAAATGCAAATGACGAAAAAACACTAAACGATGTTAGAGTAAAATACTTAGGAAAAAAAGGTGAACTTACTTTAATATTAAGAGGCATGGGAGGACTTTCAGCAGAAGAAAGACCAGTAATAGGAAGCTTAGTAAATGAAGTTAGAGACGAAATTGAAGCTTTAATAGAAAGCAAAGAAAAGGAATTTAAAGTAGCAGAAATAAAAAGAAAACTAGAACATGAGAAAATAGATGTAACAATGCCTGGAAAGAAAACAGAATTAGGAAGTATGCATCCTATAACACAAATTATAGATGATGTAAAAGAAATATTTATAGGTATGGGTTACCAAATAGCAGATGGACCAGAAGTAGAACTTGCAACATATAATTTTGACAAATTAAATACTCCTCCAGATCATCCAGCAAGAGATATACAAGATACATTTTATATAACAGATGACATAGTATTAAGGTCACAAACATCTCCTGTTCAGGCAAGAGTAATGGAAACACAAAAGCCACCAATAAAAATAATATGCCCTGGTGTAGTTTATCGTTCAGACAGTGTAGATGCAACACACTCACCAGTGTTCCACCAAATAGAAGGTTTAGTAATAGATAAAAATATTTCTATGGGAGATTTAAAAGGTACATTAGAAATGTTTACAAAAAAATGCTTAGGAGAAAAAACAGAAATAAGGTTTAGACCACATCATTTCCCATTTACAGAACCTAGTGCAGAAGCAGATGTATCATGCTTTGTATGTGGAGGAAAAGGTTGTAGAGTATGTAAAGGAGAAGGTTGGATAGAACTTTTAGGTTGTGGTATGGTACACCCTAATGTTCTTAGAAACTGTGGAATAGACCCAGAAGAATATTCTGGATTTGCATTTGGCTTTGGCGTAGAAAGAATTGCTATGGCTAAGTTTGGAATAGATGACATGCGTTTATTGTACGAAAACGATGTACGTTTCCTTAAACAGTTTGGAAATTAGTAATAGACTAAATTTTCACGGAAATGGGGAAAATCCTAATTTCCAATAAAAATAGAAAGGATGTAAGATAAATGAAAGCAAGTATAGAGTGGTTAAGTGAATATACAGATATAGATGTTTCTCCAAAAGAATTAGGAGATATACTTACTATGACAGGTTCAAAAGTAGAAACCATAGATGACAAAGGTGGAGATATAAAAAATGTTGTAGTAGGAAAAATTTTAGAAGTTAAAAAACATGCAGATGCAGATAAATTAGTAGTTACAAAAGTAGATGTAGGAAATGGAGAGGTACTTCAAATTGTTACAGGAGCTAGCAACATTATAGTTGGAACTTCAGGACAAATTGTACCAGTAGCAAAACCAGGTTCTACTCTTCCTGGTGGAAAAGAAATAAATGCAGGAAAATTACGTGGGGTAGAGTCATGTGGTATGTTATGCTCAATGGGGGAACTTGGAATTGACCCTGCAACTTACCCAGATGCAATAGAAGATGGAATTTTTATTTTAGATAATAAATATGAAAAAAATATAGGGGAAAATATTGTAGATGTACTTGGGCTAAGAGAGTCTATAATAGATTTCGAAATTACACCAAATAGACCAGACTGCTTATCTATAGAAGGACTAGGTAGAGAAACTGCAGTTTCATTAGATAAAACATTTAAAAATCCTAGAAAAAATTTAGCAGAAATGGAAGTAGAAAATAAAAAAGAATTAGAGGGATTAACAGTAGAAATATCTGCGCCAGATTTATGCTATAGATATATAGCTAGAGTTGCTAAAAACATTAAAATAGGACCTTCACCAGAGTGGATGGTAAGAAGACTTAATGCATGTGGAGTAAGGTCTATTAATAATATTGTAGATATAACAAACTATGTAATGCTAGAACTTGGGCAACCAATGCATGCTTTTGACATTAACTCTATTGAAGGCAAACACATAAATGTTAGAAGAGCAAATGAAAATGAAGAAATAGTAACTTTAGATGGCCAAAAGAGAAAACTTGATAAAAATATGCTTGTAATCGCAGATAGCAAAAAGCCTGTAGCAATTGCTGGAGTAATGGGAGGAGAAAACTCAGAAATAGAAAATAATACAGAAACAATAGTATTTGAATCTGCCGTTTTCTATGGAGGTAGTGTTAGAAAAACTGCAAAAGCAGTTGGACTAAGAACAGAGGCTTCAAGTAGATATGAAAAAGGTTTATCCCCTGAAAATGCATTAAGAGCAGTAAACAGAGCAATAGAATTAGTGGAAATGTTAAATGCAGGAGAGCCAGTAGATGGTATGATAGATGTTTACCCAACAAAACAAAAAACTGTGGAAATTCCATTAGAAGTAGAAAGAATAAATAGGTTGTTAGGTACAAATCTATCAAAAGAAGAAATGATAAAAACATTAAATAAGCTAGATATAAAAGTGGAAAATGACGTAGTTATACCTCCGTTTTTCAGACAAGATATTGAGCAAACAGCAGATGTAGCAGAAGAAGTATTGCGTTTTGATGGCTATGATAAATTGCAGTCTACATTAGTTAGTGCAGATACAACCTTAGGAGGAAAAAACAAAAAACAAACTTTAGAAGATAATATAAAAGAATTACTTGTTCATAGTGGATTATCTGAAATTTGCACATATGGTTTTGTTAGTGAAGAAGATTTAAGAAAGTGCAATATTTCTAAAGACAGTATTTATGCAAAACAGTCAATTAAAATAAAGAATCCACTAAGTGAAGATTATACAATGATGAAAACAACTTCTGTTCCATCAATGATGCAAATGCTAGAAAATAATAATAACTATAAAAATAAAAATGTTAAATTATTTGATATTTCTAGAATATATAAAAACATTAACGAAAACATAGAAAAGGGAGAACTTCCAGAGGAAGACACAATTCTTACTATAGGCATGTATGGAGATGATGTAGATTTTTATGCACTAAAGGGCTTAGTAGAAAATGTGCTAGAAGTAGCAGGATTAGCTAAATATGATGTAGTAAAAGAAACAGAAAATGAAATGTATCATCCTGGCAGATGTGCAAATTTAAAAGTTGGCAAAGATGTATTTGGGACAATAGGAGAGGTAAACCCACTACTTGCAACAAATTATGATATTTCTCAAAGAATATTATTTGCAGAAATAAGCATTGATAAAATAGTAAAATATGCAAGAAGTAATAAAAAATATGTACCTATACCAAAATATCCAGCAGTTGAAAGAGATATTGCAATGGTTGTTGATGAAGAAGTTGAAGTAGGTCAAATAGAAAGAATAATAGAGAAAAAGGCTAAGAAAATTTTAGAAGAGGTTAAACTATTTGACGTATATAGAAGTGAAAAAATAGGAGAAGGAAAAAAGAGTATTGCATATGCACTTAAATTTAGAGTTCCAGATAGAACATTAACAGATGATGAAGTTAATGTAGTTATGAAAGAAATTTTAGATGGACTTGAAAAAGATGTACATGCAGAATTAAGAAAATAATTTAATTTAATAATAAATATTTATTTGCTAAGGTATGTATAAAAGTAAATAAATAGTGAAAAAATTAAGTTAAATATAGAACAAAAAAGAAATAGTTTCTTTAATTAAAAAGAAGCTATTTCTTTCTAGTTTTATATGTTTTTAAAAACTCTCTCCATGATTTCAACTGCTATTTTTTCTGTTACTTTATCTTTATCAAGAAGCGGGTTAAGTTCTACTAAATCAAATGATTTTACTATATTTTTAGATATTTCTTCACATATTAAATCAGCAATTTTATATGCTTCATCTAAATTAATTCCATTTATTGCAGGAACAGAAACACCAGGTGCAACTTTTGGGTCTATTACGTCCAAATCATAGCTTATATGTACTCCATCTGTACCATTTGATGCAATTTCCATTGCTTTCTTAAACATTGCCTCAGCACCATATTTATGAATATCTTGTGTAGATATTAAAGTAACACCAGCATCTTTAATGTTAGGTAGCTCTAGTTTATCTATATCTCTACCACCAAGAATTACAGCATTTTTAGGATTATAGAAATTTCCTTTATGAAAATCTGCTAAAAGCTTTTTCTCATAATTTGTAATAACCGCATAAGGTAATCCATGTAAGTTACCAGATTGAGTAGTTTCAAATGTATTGTAATCTCCATGAGCATCTACCCAAATTATTCCCATATTTTTATTAGTATTTATAGAAGCAAGTGCAGATGCAATTGCTATAACATGGTCACCACCTAAAGTAATAGGAAATTCGCTTTTTTTTACAACTTCATCTACTAATTGATATAACTTAGTATTAAAGTCATTTACAGGACCTAAGTTTTTCTTTTTATTACTTCTTTCTAACTCTTTTTCAGCTTCATTTGCATGTAGAGAGTAAAAATTAGATATTTTTTTACCAAGTTCAATCTCCTTTACATTATTAGAAATTGCTTCAGGACCAAATTTAGCCCCATTTACATGTACACCAAAATCTGAACATGCATTAATTATTGAATATTTTTTCATTGTATCCACAACCTTTCTCATTATATATATTAATTCTTTCTGCAATTTACAATTATAACACAAGTAAAAAAAATAACAACTGTAATTTAAAAAAAATAATGAATTTGTGTAGAAGGAAAATTAATTTATTTTACAATTTACATAAATATTTTTTATTTGCAGTTTTTGTCGAAAAAACGAGCACGAAATTTGTTGCTTTGTAAAAATAACAGCAATACAGAAATATTCTATATTGACAAATGCATCTCATATTGATAATATTATTATACAAAATTATGTAATAATGTGGAGGCAAAAATGGACTTTTATACAAGGATGTACCCAAAAGCATATTTTAATAACATTAAGGATGTAACAATAGAATTTTTGCAGTCACATAATATAAAAGGATTACTTATAGATGTAGATAATACTTTAATAGATTACAACAAAAATGTACTATTTGGTGTAAAAGAGTGGATAGACAATATGGATAATAAAGGAATAAAGTTATGTATTTTGTCAAACACTAATAATAAAAGAAAAGTAGAAAATGTTGCAACATACTTAGAAATTCCTTATATTTATTTTGCAAAAAAACCACTAAAATTTGGTTTCAAAAAAGGTGCAGAAAAATTAAAGCTACAAAATAAAAACATAGCTGTAATAGGAGATCAACTTTTAACAGATGTATTAGGTGCAAATAGGTCAGGTATGTATTCTATTTTAGTAAAGCCAATAAATGAAAAAGATATATTAATTACAAAAATAAAAAGACCACTTGAACAAAAAATAATGAATAAATATCTTAATAAAAAATAAACTAATTAAAAGCAGAAAGGTAAAATAAAATATAAAATAAATCAAAAGAATAAATTAAGAAATGGGGAACTTTAGATGTATATAAATAACATAAACATATTATATTATTTAGGAATAGGAATAATAGGACTCTTAGTAGGACAATTTATAGATTGGTGTAACAAAAGATTACCAGAATATAAAAAAGTTTTTTCAAAAGAGTTTTTTACAGTATATTTTAAAGAAGCAAAGCCAAAATATTTATTAATGGTATCAAATGCAGTTATGTATGTTGGACTATTGTACTTCTTTGGATTTAGCATAGATACATTAAAATACATGTTTTTAATTCCAATGCTTATAAGTGCATTTGTTATAGACTATAGGCTTCAAATAATACCAAATAGATTAACTCTTACAATATTTGAAACGGGTTTAATTTTTACATTTGCAAGTGTTATGATAAATACAAATGCAGGAATAAGTATATTTGTAAATAATATGCTTGGTATGCTAGTTGGTGGAGGAATATTCTTAATTATTACTCTTATTGGTGGATTAATTGCAGGAAAAGATGCAATGGGATTCGGTGATGTTAAACTAATGGGGGCTTTAGGTTTATTCTTTGGTTGGATGAACATAATTATGGTTGCAGTAATGGCATTTTTGCTAGCTGCTGTAATAAGTATAATAATATTAATATCAAGAAAGAAAAAGGCAGACGAATATATTGCTTTTGGACCATTTATTGTTATAGGTGCAATAATTGCAATATTTGTACCAAATACATTGTTATTAACAATATTGTTTAAAATATTTACATTGGGATTATATAAGGGGTAAAATTTTTATAAAGCATTTATATTAAGATATTATTTTCAATAAAAATAAAAATTAATATAAATCTAGAAAATACAATAAATTTTTAGTTGCATAATAATTTATAAAGATAAGGGGTGATGTGTATGAACCCAAAGATTAAATGGTTAAGAGATAAAATAAGATTATCTAATATGGAAGGAATTATTATATCAAACCCTGTTAATATTAAATATTTAACAGGAATTGATGCTGAAGGCACATTGCTTATAACTAGAAAAGAAAATTATTATATAACAGACTCAAGATACATAGAATATGCAAAATCTGTTATTACTATTAATGATGAAATTATAGTGTATAACATGACAGATATAAGCAAAGAAGACTACGAAAATTTCTTTATGTTCTGCGATAACGTAGGTTTTGAAGAAAATTATGTTACATATTTTATGTATAAATTATTTATGCAAAGGTATAAAATAAATAATTTAGAAGAAACTGAAAATATTATAGAAAAGCAAAGGATGATAAAAGACGAAGAAGAAATTGCTTATATAGAAAAAGCTTGTAAAATAACAGATGCATGTTTTAATTATTTAACTAATTTTATAAAAATTGGTATGACTGAAAAAGAAATTGCTTTTGAAATAGAAAAATTTTTTATACAAAATGGTGCAGACGGTTTAGCTTTTGAAACAATAGTTGCATCAGGTAAAAATTCATCAAAGCCACATGCAGTACCAACAGATAAAAAAATAGAGGCAGGAGATGCAATTACAATAGATATGGGGTGCAAATATAAAGGTTATTGCTCAGATATGACAAGAACTATATTTGCAGGGTATATTCCAGTAAAAATTCGTGAGATATATGACTTAGTTTTAAAAAATCAGCTTCAAGCATTAAAAGAAATGTATGATGGTGCAAATGCAAAAATAGTAGCAAGAAATGTAAAAAATGATTTTAAAATAAACAATTACGATTTAGTTCATAGCCTTGGACATGGGGTTGGACTTGACATACACGAAAGACCATTTATAAGCGAAAGAACCGACATGGTTTTAAAAGAAAACATGGTAGTAACAGATGAGCCGGGAATATATTTACCTGGAGCATATGGTGTTAGAATAGAAGATACAGTATTAATTACAAAATCTGGTTGTATAACTTTAACTAAATCTGACAAAAATTATATTAT
>CAJMQM010000036.1 GCA_905215615.1 uncultured bacterium
TATTACATCAAGGTAGAATTGCAGAAATGAAAACAGGTGAAGGAAAAACTTTAGTTGCCACATTGCCAGCATATTTAAATGCTTTAGAGGGAAAAGGCGTACATATAATTACAGTTAATGATTACCTAGCTAAAAGAGATAGCGAGTGGATGGGTAAACTATATAAATTCTTAGGTATGTCTGTTGGATTAGTAATAGCAGGTATGGAACCTAAGGAGAAACAAAAAGCATATGCTTGTGACATAACATATGGAACAAACAATGAATTTGGGTTTGATTATTTAAGAGATAACATGGTTATCTATAAAGAGCAATTAGTACAAAGACCTCTACATTATGCTATCGTAGACGAAATAGATAGTATTTTAATAGATGAGGCTCGTACACCACTTATTATTTCAGGTAGAGGAACTCAGTCTTCAAACTTATATAAAAAAGCTAATGACTTTGTTGCAAAATTAACTCCTAAAGTAATAGTAGAAGAAGATGTTAAAGACGAAGAGCAAGCAGAAGATAACGAAAAATACGACTATATTGTAGATTTAAAAGCAAAGTCTGCTTCATTAACACAAAAAGGTATTAAAAAAGCAGAAAAAGAATTTGGACTAGAAAATTTTAACGATATAGAGAATTCAGAATTAGTTCATAATGTTAACCAAGCACTACGTGCACATGGAATTATGAAAAAAGATATAGACTACATAGTAAAAGATGGACAAGTTTTAATAGTTGATGAATTTACAGGAAGAATTATGTATGGAAGAAGATATAATAATGGACTACATCAAGCTATTGAAGCAAAAGAACGTGTTAAAATTGCAGACGAGTCTAAAACTCTTGCAACTATAACTTTCCAAAATTACTTTAGGATGTATGACAAATTATCTGGTATGACAGGAACTGCCATGACAGAAGAAACAGAATTCCAAGAAATATATAAATTAGATGTTATTGAAATACCAACAAATAAACCTATGATTAGAAAAGACCAAAAAGATATTATATTTAAAAATGAAGATGCAAAATTTAGAGCAGTAATTAAAGACATAAAAGAAAGCCATGAAAAAGGTCAACCAGTTTTAGTTGGTACAATTTCAATCGAGAAGTCTGAAAAATTAAGTAAATTACTTGATAAAGAGTCTATACCACATGAAGTATTAAATGCTAAATATCACGAAAAAGAAGCAGAAATTGTTTCTCAAGCTGGTAAATTTGGTTCTGTTACAATAGCTACAAACATGGCTGGACGTGGTACAGATATTATGCTTGGAGGTAACAGTGAATTCTTAGCAAAAAGACAAATGAGAAAATTAAAATATTCTACTGCAGAAATAGAAGATGCTTCTGCATATAACGAAACAGACGACGAAAAAATATTAGAATTAAGAAAGAAATACCAAGAAATAAAATCTAAATTTGACGAAGAAATTTCTAAAGAAAAAGAAAGAGTTGTTGCTGTTGGTGGATTAAAAATAATTGGTACATCAAGACATGAATCAAGAAGAATTGATAACCAATTAAGAGGACGTAGTGGACGTCAAGGAGACCCTGGAGAATCAAGATTTTATTTAAGCCTAGATGATGACTTAATGAAGATATTTGGTGGAGAAGCTATTACTAAAGTATATAATACATTAGGAGCTGACGAAGATTTACCTATAGAATCAAAAATAATAAGTAGAGCAGTAGAAAATGCCCAAAAGAAAGTAGAAAGTAGAAACTTTAGTATAAGAAAGAACGTACTTCAATATGATGATGTAATGAACGTTCAAAGAACTATTATATATCAACAAAGACGTGAAGTACTTGACGGAGAAAATATTAGAAATAACGTATTAAATATGGTTAATTCTGTAATAGATGACTATGTAGATACATATTGCAGTGACCCATTAAATATACAAAAGGAAGCACTAGTTCAAGAGGTAGAAACAAACTTAGGAATAACTGAAATAAGTGCATTAAAAGACAAGAAAGTTCATACTGACGATATAAGGAAAGAATTAAAAGAAAAAGCATTAGAAATTTATGAAGGAAAAGAACAACAAATAGGCGAAAAGCAAATGAGAGAACTAGAAAGAGTTGTTGTTTTAAAAATAGTAGACAATAGATGGATGGACCACATAGACAATATGGATGAGCTAAAAGATGGTATTGGATTACGTGCTTATGGACAAAAAGACCCAGTTGTACAATATAGAACTGAAGGTTCTGAGATGTTTGAACAAATGGTATTTGATATAAAAACAGATGTTGTTAAAATATTAATGAACGCTAGAAAAAGGGAAGGAGCAGTTACAAGACAAGAATCTGTACAAATTACAGATGCAACATTAGCAAATAGTACAATAGAAAATGTAAATAGAGACAGTAAAACTAAAAAACAAGCTCCAAGTTTAGGACATATTCCAATAGTAAATCAAGGTCCAAAAGTTGGAAGAAATGACCCTTGCCCTTGCGGAAGTGGTAAGAAATATAAAAACTGCTGTGGAAGAAATTAGTAATATCAAGAACCATAAAAAAGGAATACACTATCTAAAAGTGTGTTTCTTTTTTTTTAGTAAATAAATATGAATAAATCTGTTCATTAAAAGTTCATTTTTGTATTATATAATTCGACAAAATAATACTTCAGAAGAAAATAACTTAAATCAATCAAATACGGAAAATGAAAATACAGAATTAACAAACAATATTGAAAACACACAAAATGAAAATAACGAAAATAGTGGAACAACAGAAACTTCAAGTAATGGAAATAAAACTTTAGTAGTATATTATTCTGCCCAAAGCCACACAAAAGCAGTTGCAGAGCAAATTGCAGAAAATTTGAGTGCAGATATTTTTGAAATAGTTCCAAAAGAAGTTTATACTTCAAATGACTTAAATTGGTCAGACGATAACTCAAGAGTAACAAGAGAACATGAAGACGAGTCATTAAGAAATGTTGAATTAACAACAACAGAAGTAGCTAATTGGGAAGAGTATGATACAGTTTTAATCGGTTACCCTATATGGTGGGGAATAGCCGCTTGGCCAGTAGATACATTTGTTAAATCAAATGATTTTAATGGAAAAACAGTAATTCCATTTTGTACATCTACATCATCTGGTTTAGGACAAAGTGGAGACTTACTTGAAGAAGAAGCAAATGGAGGAAATTGGCAAGATGGACATCGTTTTAGTTCTAATCTATCAGATTCAGATATTAAAAATTGGACAGATAGTTTACAATAATTAATAAAAGGTAAATATTTTAAATATAAATTTATTAGCTTTATAACAAATTAGTGGAGGTTTTAAAATATGAAAACAGTAAAATTAAATAATGGTATAGATATGCCTGTAATTGGTATAGGAACATTTCTATTAAGTCCTGATGAAGCAGAAAATTCAGTTTATAATGCATTAAAAGATGGCTATAGATTAATAGATACAGCAAACGCTTATGTAAATGAAAAAGCTGTAGGAAGAGGTATAAAAAAATCTGGAATACCAAGAGAAGAAATCTTTTTAGAAACAAAATTATGGCCAGCATTTTATGAAGAAGATGATCAAATATATAAAACATTAGAAAGATTAGACACAAATTATATAGACCTATTATTATTACACCAACCATCAGGAAATTATAGATATGCCCAAATGAAACCAGACTTAGATGGTCAAAAATAACATAAAATGTATTTTTCTAACCTCAAATACTAATAATTAGCATTTGAGGTATTTTTATTAATTTATAATAGACAACAAATAAAAAATATATTATAATAGGACGTGACAAAAAATAAATACACAAAAGCAACAAAATATACATTATTTAGGAGGAATATGATGAAGAAATTAAAAGCAATAATAATAAATGTTATAAATGGTTTTTGTATGGCATTGGCAGATAGTGTACCAGGTGTATCAGGAGGAACTGTTGCATTTATTTTAGGATTTTATGACAAATTTGTAGGAGCATTAGATAATTTAGTATCTGGAAAAAAAGAAGAAAAAATAAAAGCAATAAAATATCTTCTTAAGATAGGTATAGGGTGGATAATAGGTATGGCAAGTGCAACACTTTTCCTAACTAGCATTTTTGAAGAGCACATATATCAAGTAAGTTCATTATTTATAGGTTTTATTATATTTGCAATACCAGTTATAATAAAAGAAGAAAAAGAAACACTAAAAGGAAAATATAAATATTTAATTTTTACTGTAATAGGAATTGCAGTTGTAGCAGCTATAACATTTTTTAACCCAGTATCAGGAAGTGGTACTAATATAGACATTAGTAACTTAAATTTAGGTTTGTGTATATATATTTTTGTTGCTGCAATGATAGCAATTTCAGCTATGATATTACCAGGAATATCTGGTTCTACTTTATTATTAATTTTTGGTTTGTACATGCCAATTTTAACAGCTATAAAAGAATTTTTACATTTAAATTTAAGTTATTTTCCAGTATTATTAATATTTGGACTAGGAATAATAACAGGAATTGTACTTATAATTAAATTAATAAGAATAGCATTAGAAAAATATAGAAGCCAAACAATATATTGTATATTAGGCTTAATGATAGGCTCAATATATGCAATAATAATGGGACCAACAACGTTATCAGAGCCACAAGCAGCAATTAGTTTTTCTACATTTAGTATTATATTCTTTATCTTAGGTGGACTATTAATATTAGGTCTAGAATTTATAAAACATAAAATTGCTAAAAACAAAGATTTAGACGAAATAGACAACATAAAATAAAATTTTATAAAGGAAGTGATATAGTGGTCGAATTAGAAGAAAACAACCTAAAATTGCAAGAACTTGAAAAAAGATTACAAAAAGTGGGGGATTCACTTTGATGTGGTAAACAAGGAAAAAGAATTACTACAATTAGAGAGTTTAACCACAGAAAATAAATTTTGGGACGATACAGAAAATAGTTCTAAAGTATTAAAAAAAATTACTAGCTTAAAAAATAGGGTAAATAAATTTAATAAAATAAATTCTGAGCTAAAAGATTTGAAAGATATGAACGAATTATTACAAGTAGAGGAGGAGCAAGATTTAATCAAAGAGCTACTAAATAATACTTTTACTTTAGAAAAAGAAATTGATAAATTAGAAACTACTATTCTTTTATCTGGAAAATATGATGCAAATAACGCAATATTAACTATACATCCAGGAGCAGGAGGAACAGAAGCACAGGATTGGGCAGAAATGCTTTATAGGATGTACACTAGATGGGCTAATGCAAATGAATATGAAATAAAAGAATTAGACTATTTAGATGGCGAAGAAGCAGGATTAAAAAGTGTTACGTTTTTAGTTTCAGGAGAATATGCTTATGGTTATTTAAAAGGAGAAATGGGGGTACATAGATTAGTACGTATTTCACCTTTCGATGCAGGTGGAAGAAGACATACTTCTTTTGCATCAGTAGAGGTTTTACCAGAAATAGCAGAAGATATAGAAGTAGATATTAATCCAGACGATTTACGTGTAGATACTTATAGAGCATCTGGTGCAGGGGGTCAACATGTAAATAAAACTTCTTCAGCAATTAGGATTACACATATTCCTACAAATATAGTAGTTGCATGTCAATCTGAGCGTTCACAAATACAAAATAGAGAAACAGCAATGAAAATGTTAAAATCAAAACTTATAAACTTAAAAGAAAAAGAACAGAAAGAAAAAATAGAAGACTTAAAAGGTATACAAATGGACATAGCATGGGGAAGCCAAATAAGGTCATATGTTTTTTGCCCGTATACTCTTGTAAAAGACCACAGAACAAACTATGAAGTAGGAAATGTTCAATCTGTTATGGATGGAGACTTAAATGGATTTATGGAAGCTTATTTAAAATTTATTGCAAAATAGAATTTTAAATTTATATTAATAATATAAATTTAAATATTAGTTTTTGAACTGAACTGCAAGAAGCATTTAACTTTTTGGGCTCAGTTCATTTTTTTACTACTCAATATTTTTTAATAAATATATAAGTCACGATTTTACATAAAAGTAATAAAATATAATATAGTATTTTTATAATTAAATTTACTATATTATATTTTTTATTAGGTGTATATTATGGACACGATAGTTTTAAAATTTGGAGGAAGCTCTTTAACAAATGACGAAAATTTAAAAAACGTAGCAGAAAAGATAATTAATTATTATGAAAATAATAACAAAGTAGTTGTTGTTTTATCAGCGCAAGGAAAAACCACAGACAGATTAATAAACGAAGTAAAAACATTAACAGAAAATCCAAACAAAAGAGAAATGGATGCTCTTCTAAGTGTAGGAGAACAAATATCTGCTACTAAAATGTCAATATTACTTAATTCTATGGGGTATTCTGCAATATCTTTACTTGGTTGGCAAGTTGGTATTTTAACAAATGAAGAATATTCGGATGCAAAAATTGAAAAAATAGACAAAAAAAGAATAGAAAAAGAATTGGAAGATGGGAAAATAGTAATTCTTGCTGGATTTCAAGGGGTTAATAAAGAAAACAATATTACCACACTAGGTAGAGGTGGATCAGACACTACAGCAGTAGCTATAGCAGCAATACTACAAGCTAAGCATTGCTACATTTATTCTGATGTAGAAGGTGTATATACAGCAGACCCTAAAAAAGTAGAAAATGCAAAACAACTAAGTACAATTTCATATGAGGAAATGCGAGAAATATCTGGCGAAGGTGCCAAAGTTCTTCATAATAGGTGTGTTACAATTGCAGAAAGATATAATATACCAATAGAAACAAAATCTACATTTAATAATAAAAGTGGAACGATAATTAGTAATAATTTTGAAGAAAAAACCATAAAAAGTATTGTAAGAAATAAAAACTTAAATAGAGTATCAATAGTAGGTTATGGATGTAGCTATGATAATGAAATATTAAGTAAAATTTTTAATTTTATTATAGAAAAAAATTTAAAGGTATTTTGCATTAATATAGACGAGTGCAAAATAACAATTAACTTCAAACAAGATATATCTGATGGCATTTTACAAGAATTTCACAATGTTTTGTTCTAAAATAGACAAGTGCTGAATATAATTAAATAGACACCAAAACTAACAAGGAGCTGATTTATATGCCAATGGATATGAAAAAAGATAATATGCAAACAACAAATGTTATTCAAAATATAGTTTTAGAAAATAGGGAGAAGCTAAGTATATCTGGAGTACTAGATGTACTTAGTTTTGATGACCAAATTATTATTGTAGAAACCGAATTAGGTCTCTTAACAATAAAGGGTGAAGATTTAAGAATTAATAAATTAAGTATAGATACTTCAGAAACAATTGTAAATGGAAATATAATGCAAATAGCATATAGTGAAAATAATATAGAAAAGAAAGGGGAGGGGATTTTCTCTAAAATTTTCAAATAGAAGTGGGGGAGAATATTGAATCAAATATATTGTTTTTTTATATTTATTGTTGTTGGAGTAATTATCTCTATTTTATTTGATATTTTTAGAATATTAAGAAAAGTATTTAAGACACCGGACATAATAACATATATCGAAGATATTATTTTTGGAGTTTTAGCAGGAATAATTATAATATATTCCATATTTGTATTTAACAATGGCGAAATAAGAAGTTATTTATTTTTAGGAATTATAATTGGAATATTAGTATATTTATTTACATTAAGTAAAATATTTGTAAAATTTGGAAATAAAATTCTGACTTTTTTAAAGAATATTTTACTTTTACCGATAAAAAAGGCTTTACTTTTAGGTAAAAATATTGTAAAATGGTTACATAGTAAAATTTTTCGACCTTTTTCCAAAATAATCTCTAATAGTAAAAATAAAATTCCAAAAATTTCAATAAAAAAGTATAAAAATCGTCGAAAAAAAGAAGGATTTTAAATTTATGTGTAGAAAAAAATAATATATAGAACTTTTATAATAAACTAAGGAGAAGCTATGAAAAGCAAAGTTTTAAAGCGAATTATTATAGTAGCTATTTTGATATATGCTGTATACACCTTTATTTCACAGCAAAAGCTATTGAATACATATACTGCTGAGGCAGAAGCTTACAATACAAAAATTGAAGAAGCTAAAGAAACTAGTCAAGAACTTGCAGATACAAAAGAGCACTTAAATTCTAAAGAATATATTGAAGATATAGCAAGAGAAAAATTAGATATGTATTTACCAAACGAAAAAGTTTATATAGATATTAGTAAATAATATATAAGAGAACGAATATACTCTTATATATTATTTATTCCAATTTCTGTTTTTTCTAAAGTTTTTTATCTTAATATTCCTAATTATTTTAAAACTGAATAAAACTTTAATTTATTATATAATTATTTTATTTTATGGGGGCTTAGAATGGAAAATTATACGTTAGTTGAATTGCGCCAAATGGCGAAAGAAAAAGGCATTAAAAATGTCTCAAAATTAAAAAAAGATGAGTTACTAAAACTACTTTTCTCAGATGATTCAGAAAATACTGCTGAACAAGCTAGCAATACTGCAGAGAAAGCTAATGATGAAAGTACAAAAACTACTAATAATGTTACTGAGAATAACGCAAATCTCAATAACACTATTAATAATGCTCAAAACAATACTAACAATACACTAAATGAAGGTAGCAGTACCAGTAGCTACAAACTTACTAATGCAGATGACCAAATTGTAGAAGGTATTTTAGAGGTATTACCAGATGGCTATGGCTTTTTAAGGGGAAAAAATTACTTATCTAGTCCAAAAGATGTATATATTTCTTCAGTACAAATAAGAAGATTTAGATTGGACAAAGGTGACAAAATAAAAGGAATTGCAAGAGTTCCACAAGATACAGAAAAAGATAAATTCCCTGCTTTAATATATGTTGGAGAAGTAAACGGAGAAGCTCCAGAAAACGCTTATAGAAGAAAGAAATTTGATGACTTAGTACCTATATACCCAAATGAAAGAATTAAATTAGAAACAACTCCAACAGAATATGCAATGAGAATTATAGACTTAATCTCTCCTATTGGTAAAGGTCAAAGAGGTATGATAGTTGCACCTCCTAAAGTAGGAAAAACTACTTTAATTAAAAAAATTGCAAACAGCATATCTATTAATAATCCTGAAGTTGAACTAATAGTATTGCTAATAGACGAAAGACCAGAAGAAGTTACAGACATGACAAGGGCTATAAAAGGAGATGTTATATATTCCACATTTGATGAGCTACCTGAGCATCATGTTAAAGTAGCAGAAATGGTTTTAGAAAGAGCAAAAAG
>CAJMQM010000037.1 GCA_905215615.1 uncultured bacterium
ATATGGCTAATGAAGCAAAAAAGTTGTGGAGTTTAATGGAAATAGACTATAATGACTTTATTAGAACAACAGAAGAGAGACACTCAAACATAGTTGCAGAGATATTTGATAAATTAATGGAACAAGGAGATATATATAAATCTGAATATGAAGGTTTATATTGTATGCCATGTGAGACATATTTTACAGAAACACAATTAGTTAATGGAAAATGCCCAGACTGCGGAAGAGACGTAGTAAAAATGAAAGAAGAAGCATATTTCTTTAACATGAAAAAATATGCTCCAAGATTAATAAAATATTATGAAGAACACCCAGACTTTATTCTACCAGAATCTAGAAAAAACGAATTGTTTAATAATTTCTTGAAACCTGGACTTGAAGATTTATGTGTAACTCGTACAAGCTTTGACTGGGGAATAAAAGTAAAAAAAGACCCAAAACATGTTATATATGTATGGTTAGATGCTTTAACAAACTATATTACAGCACTAGGTTATATGACAGATAATGACGAATTATTTAAAAAATACTGGCCAGCAGATTTACAAATAGTTGGAAAAGATATAATTAGATTTCATGGTATATATTGGCCAATATTTTTAATGGCATTAGACTTACCTCTTCCAAAACATATCTATGCACATAGTTTTATAATGATGAAAGATGGAAAAATGTCAAAATCAAAGGGCAATGTGGTATACCCAGAAATGCTAATAAATCGTTATGGACTAGATGCAACAAAATATTTCCTATTAAAATCTATGCCATATGCACAAGATGGAGAATTTAGCCCAGAAGAATTTGTACAAAGATTTAACTCTGATTTATGCAATGACTTAGGAAACTTATTAAATAGAACAATAGGTATGGTAAATAAATATTTTAATGGAAAAATAGAAAAATACCCAGAAAATGTTTCTGAAATAGATAAAAATTTAGAAAATTTCTCAAATGAAATTATAGATAAAATAGAAGAAAAATTTGAAACAGTACATTTAAGCGATGTTATATCAGAAACATGGAATTTAGTTTCAAGAACAAATAAGTATATTGATGAAACAACACCATGGATTTTAGCAAAAGAAGAGAAGAAAGAAGAACTAAAATCTGTAATGTACCATTTAGTAGAAAACTTAAGAAAGATTGCAATATTAATTAAGTCATATATGGAACATACAGCAAACAATATATTTAAACAATTAAATATTGCTGAAAGTTTACAAGAGTGGAGTACACTAAAAGATAGTACTTTACTAAAAGATATTACTGTAACAAACAAGCCAGAAGTTTTATTTGCAAGATTAGATGCAGAAGAAGAAATAGAATATATTAAAAATCAAATGAAGGGGTAATATACCACTTAAGAAAGGAAAAATAAAATGGGAAAATTATTTGTAATAGATGGAACAGATGGAAGCGGAAAACAAACACAATTTGAAGAGCTAAAAAAACATTTTGATGAAGATGGAATTCATTATAAAACAGTTAGCTTTCCAAACTACGAAAGTCCATCATCTGGATTAGTTAAAATGTATTTATCTGGAGATTTTGGAGAACATGCAAAAGAAATTAGCCCATATATTGCTTCAACTTTTTATGCTGCAGACCGCTATGCAACATATACTAAACAATATAAAGAATATTACGAAAATGGTGGGATTATATTAGCTGATAGATATACTACAGCTAATATGGTTCATCAAGCGGGAAAAATAGGAGATAAAGAGGAAAGAGAAAAATTCTTAAATTGGTTGTGGGACTTTGAATTTAAATTATATGGAATCCCAGTACCAAATGAAGTATTCTTTTTAAAAATGCCACCAGAAAAAGCTTTAGACTTAATTAAAAATAGAGAAAATAAGTTTACACATACAGATAAAAAAGATATACACGAAAGAGATTCACAACATATAATAGACAGCTACAATGCTGCATGTGATGTTGCGGAAAAATATAACTGGTACACTGTTGAGTGTGTAAAAGAAGGAAACATTAGAACAATTGAAGATATACACAAAGAAATTTACAATGAATTAAAAAAACATTTATAGGCATAATATATTGTAAATTCTATTACAGGAGGACTTTTAAATGGTAGAAAAAAGAAAAGTTGTTTTGATAGGTACAGGTTTTGTAGGTATGAGCATGGCATATGCACTGTTAAATCAAGGTGGAGTAAATGAACTTGTTTTAATAGATGTTGCAAAAGAAAAGGCTATTGGAGAAGCAATGGATTTATCAGACGGAGTACCATGTGCAACAGCTAGGATGGTTATAAAAGCTGGAGATTATAATGAGTGCGAAGATGCAAATATTGTAGTAATCACAGCAGGTGTTGCTCAAAAACCAGGAGAAACAAGACTAGACTTAGCTAAAACTAATGCGAAAATAATAAAAGAAGTAACAGAAAATGTTGTGAAATCAGGATTTAAGGGAATATTCCTTATAGCAAGTAATCCAGTAGATTTAATGACATATGTAGTAGGAAAAGTATCAGAATTTCCTAAAAACAAAGTTATAGGTTCTGGCACAGTTTTAGATACAGCAAGACTTAGATTCTTAGTTGCAGAACATCTAAATGTATCTAGCAAAAATGTGCATGCTTATATAATGGGAGAACATGGAGATTCATCATTTGTTCCATGGTCTAAGAGTTATATAGGTTGTAAACCATTAAAAGATATTATAGAAGAAAGAAACGAAAAAGAAGAAGTATTAGAAAATATATATAAGCAAGTTCAACAAGAAGCTTATGAAATAATAGACAAGAAAAAAGCTACTTATTATGGAATAGGTATGGGACTTACAAAAATAATTAAAGCAATATTAAATGATGAGCACGAAATACTTACTGTTTCTACTTATCTAAATGGAGAATATGGTCAAAGTGACTTATATATAGGAGTTCCAGCTATAGTAAATTCAAATGGTATACAAGAGATATTAAATTTAAAATTATCTGATGAGGAAAAAGAAAAATTCAACCATAGTTGTGCAATTTTAAATGAAATGAAAAATGAAATATAATATTAAAAAATTAGTAAGTTAGGGGAGTTACATTGAAAGGTCCAACATATGAACAAACTTACGAAAGAATAAAAAATACACTAAATGAAGTAACAGAAGAATTAGAAGCAATAGAATCTATAAGAGATTTATGTAGCTATATAAGTGACGAAATAGATAGTTTAGAATCAGAAATAAATGAGAGTTTTGACAGCGAGCAAATAGAACAAATTATGTATATGGTAATAGAGGAAAGTACTGAAATAGACGAGAACTTAGAAAGTTGGTTAGAAAACTGTGAAAATGGGTTTAATCCAACTCTAGGTTTAAATTTTGAACAAATAGAAGATTATTTAGACTTTATAAAAGATAAAGATGACAAAGAAGAGGCAATAATATTACTAAAAAATCTTATAGATGGTCCAGAAATAGAACAATATAGAAACTTTAAAACATTTATAGACTTTCTACAACAAGAATTTAACGAAGATACAGAAAACTCTCCAGAGATTTTACAAATAAAAAGAAGAGAATTACTTTATTTAATAAATGAAAATAATATTGATTTACGACCAACAGATATATTTCATTTGCAAAATAACCAAAAAGTAGATGCTAATCAACATGCTTTGTATCTTGGATTTAAGGCCGCTTCTGAAGATATATTGCCAGATGACTTTGAGAAATTTTACAGAAGAATAATGAAAGAAATAACAAATCCATATACAAAAATAGGCATGAACATGCTTTATTTATCAAAAACAGAAGAATTTATGTTGGAAAATCCTAACTATAGTCCAAGTTCAGACTTAATAAATGAAGCAATTCCATATTTAGCATTAAAAATATCTTTAGACCATGTGGACACTACAAGTTTAATGGAAGGTGAAGCTAGTAACACAATTTTAGCAAAAACTAATATATGGGACGGTATATGGTTTGTAAATTCATATATTGACACTAAAGGTTTAGATAGGGAAATATATAATTTATTATTAGATGTTATAGATAGAGATATTGTAAAGCCGGAATATATAGACTTAATACAAAAATTATTACAAGGAAAAAATAGAGAAGTAATAAATGCAATTAGAAACAATATACTTAATGACTTTATAAAAGAACAAATACAAGATGAAAATAACTCAGAAATTTCGGTTGCTAAATTTATAGCATTAGCAATAGAATCTACAGGAATATCTCCAAAAAATTTTAAAGATTATGCAGAAGAACTGTTAACTAAATTAGAAAAGGCAGATAAACTAACTAGAGAAGAAATGGCAGATATATGTAGCCTAATGTTTTATATTGAAAGGATGCCAAATACTACTCCTAACATAAAAAATAAATTGAGAGAAGCTACAACAAATTGGCTTAACTATTATATTGATGGAACAAGTTTAGATGACTTAAGAACAAATTTTGAAGATGTTTGTATAGAAACTGCAGAACTAGAAATTACTGAAACAACTAAAAATTTAACAGATGAAGAAATTGAAAAGAAAATGTTTAATATGTCTCAAGATTTTTATAAGGAATATGTTGCTGCATATATACTTAAAAATATATCAAAAAGAGCGGAAAAACAAATATATGATAATAAAAGAAGATTTACAGAGGACGGCTTTAATGCAGATGATTTTTTACAGGCATGTGATATTGTACATAACAATGAACAAGCAATAGAATCAATTATTCCGCTAGTAGACAAAGATAAACAAGACTGGATTCGTAAGCTATTTACTTCAAAAGAAAATATAGCATCAAGAGATATAAATTATAGAAAAATAATGTTATATATTTTAACAATACAAAATCCAGAACATATAAAAGAAGCAGTAAATGTATTATATGATGTTTTGGAAGGGGATGTAGAAGCTATATATAGAAATTCAGCTAGCTTAATAAATTTATTTCAAAAAGACCTAGAAGAAAGCAAAAAAACATTAGATAGTACATCAAATGCGGCAAAAAAGATAATAGTACTAGATGTTATGTTTTGGCTTCCAGAAGATTTGAAATATATAGATGAAAACGAAAATACATTATATCACACAACATTAAGAAAAGATAAAGAAATAGCTGAGCATGGAAAAATGTTTGCACTAAGAGAACTAGCAGATAGTATGTCACTAGAACAATTTGAAAAGTTTTATAATAAAACATATTGTGAAACTTCAAGTGACAATATAAAAACTGCTTTAGAATTAATTTATGTATATACTATGGAAAAATTTGCTTTAGAAGATGAGAATTTTTCCCCAGACTTTGCCAAACTTGAAGGTAAATTGCCAATACTATTAGCCAAAGAATATTTACAAAGAGAAATGCCTGTTCAGATGTATCAACATGGTGCTTTTACAAGTGCTTTTAAAGAAGATGTACCAAGTTCAATTGAGAATACTGTAATGTCAAATTATTTAACTGATTGTAATATGACAGATGACTTCTTTGTAACAGTTGCTAATAGATGCAGAGAAAATACTACATCACAAGATGGAATAAAATGTTTTAAAGGTCTTGGAACATTAAAAGAAAAAGGTCAAAATGGAGAATTTTATAAAAAATATATAAAAGAATATTGTGGAGAATTTATAGAGAGGCAAAGGGAAAATCTATTTCCTAATGACCCAGCAAACCAAGAAGAAAATGAAAAACAGGCACCTCTTTCTAAAATATATATGGCTATGATGTTAAACTCTAGCCAATATGAAGATATAAATAATAATGCAATGGCACTAAAAGAAATTAAAGCTAGAATAAATAGTGATATGGTTACATCAAATACATTATTCGATATAGGAAGTTATTTAATGCATATAGAAAAAAGAATACTAACGAAAGTACAATTAGATGTAACAAATATATTATCAAACTTGGGAGAAAACTGGATGGAGTGCTACTTAGATGCTGGAAAACTTCCAGAAGATATGAAAACAAATTTAGCAAAATTATTAACTATTCTTGAAAAAGAACAACAACATGAAGAAAGATAAAGTGTAAAAAATAAACGGGCTCCAATTACGGAACCCGCTTGATACACAACTCCTTTTTCTGGTTTAAGCATAAGTACAAATCGTCCCATTGCCCTTTAAGTAACTCCGGAATTAGTTTGTATAGCTCGGTAGTAATAAACATCCGATTTTTGCTATCTACGCACACTCTTCCTATTTGAACAATTGCACCTTTCTTATCAGAAACAGACAGAGAAACCGTCTTTAAGTGTTCTGAAAAGTATACCTTAAGGTGCTGGTTGCTAGGACATATAACCATGTCTTGTACGAGTTTTTGAGGGATGCAAATCCTCTTTTGATTATCTACTTTCATTTTTTTACCCTCCTATGCATATCATAATTAGCTAACATAATAATTATACCAGAAAAATGACAAAATGGCAAATTGAGCAAAAATGGTATAAATTACATATATATAAGTATACTAATATTAATAGATAGAGGATTAAACATTTTTACTTGACAAAATCAAGTTTTAAATGTTATACTATCTATAGTAGATCGTACCTCGGATAACCTACGGGCCCGAGGTCATTTTTTTACATATTAGGAGGTAAAAGTTGGAAAAAGACTTTAAAACAATAGATGAGCAGATTGAAATTTTAAAATCTCGTAATATTATAGTAGAAAATTATGATAAAGTTTATAAAATACTAGAAAAGAACAATTGTTATATAGAAAATTCAAAACTTCTGACGGAGAAAGTGCAATAGATACAAATAAAAGAATGACTAGATTTTTTAATAGAATTCTTGAAGAGTTTGAGGGAAAGCGAATTGCAGTTGTAAGTCATCGGAGGCTCTATAAAATTTTTATTATTAAATTGGTGCAAAGTAAATGAAGATGTAAAAACAGATGAAGGCTCGAGATATATTGGAGAATTTGCACTAGGTTTAAACCCATATATAGAAAAGCCAATAGGAGATACTTTATTTGACGAAAAAATAAAGGGAAGTTTTCATTTTACGCCTGGAGATAGTTTAGAAGAAAGTGACAATGGAAACCGCTCAAGTATTCATTGGGACATAGTAAATATTCAAACACCAGAATATGGTGGTGGAGAAATTTGGTTTGATAATATATTAATAAGAAAAGATGGCATGTTTGTATTAGAAGAATTAAAAAAACTAAACCCAGAAAATTTAATTTAAAATATAATTGTAAACAATATACAGTCACCATATTAACCAATAATTCATAAAATATATAAACAAAATTAAGGTTTATTAACTGCTTAAAGTTGAAAGGAGTTATATTTTATGGATTACGAAATTTTGATGAACGGTAATGTAAAAATAGGTACATATGCACCAGATTTCGAAGCAAAAACAACAATGGGAAATATAAAATTAAATGATTATAGAGGGAAATGGGTTGTTTTATTTTCACACCCAGGAGACTTTACCCCTGTATGTTGAATTTTCAAACTCTAAAAAGTATTGATATAAGTGCAATACAGGAAAAATAAAAACTAAAATATTTTAAAAAAATGCAAAAAATTGATTAAAGTTTCAAATTGAAAATTCTTAAAAATTGCAAATTAAAAATCAATGAAATGTGCTAAATATAAACAAAAAATGAGATACGAAAATGATGATAAAAAACTGTACCCATTTTTGACACATAGGACACTTTTGTCTATGTGTTTTTTTATACATTTTAAGGGGGTGATTTATATGTGAATAATGAAAGACAACCTTCATATTATGCTATAATTCCTGCTACAATCCGTTATGATGAAAGATTAAAGTATGCAGAACGATTATTCTATGGAGAGATAACAGCTTTAATTGGAAAAGAGGGATATTGTTTTGCAAGTAATAATTATTTTGCAAATCTATATAAAGTAATACCAGGAACAATATCTCGTTGGATTTCACACTTATCAAAATTAGGATATATAAAGGTAGAACTAATAAGAGATAATAACAATGCAATAATTGAAAGAAGAATTTACATTACAGACATAAGTTGCAAGAGAGTAGTGCAAGATACCTATAAGCAAAATAAACAATACCCCTATGAGCAAAATTGCATATACCCTATAAGCAGAAAAGCTAAAGATAATAATATAAATATTAGGATAGATAGATTCTTTAATTATATTATAAATAATATAGGTGAAATTCCAAAAGAATTTAAAAATATGGAGCAATTTCAGGAATTCTATGAAATAATTGAAAGGTTTGAATTTAATTATACAGAAGATATAATAAAAACTTTTAGAAAAGAAAATGTGGAGAAACTAAAGATTATAATATATGCGATAAAAGAAATGTTTATAAAAAACAAAGGAAAACTTTTAATAAGAGCTACAAGAGAAAATTTTTATGCAAATCATAATTTAGTTATATTAGATGCAAACAAAGTAACTTTTGGAAACAATGTTCAAATTGGACCTAATAGTGGATTTTACACATCAGGACATCCAATAGATAAAGAAACAAGAAGAAAAGCAGAATTTGCAAAACCAATAAAGATTGGTAATGATGTATGGATTGGAGGAAATGTTTGTGTAATGCCTGGTGTTACAATAGGAGATAATGCTGTAATAGGTGCAGGAAGTGTTGTTACAAAAGATATACCATCAAATGTTGTTGCAGTAGGAAATCCTTGTAAAGTAATTAAAGAAATTTAAACAAAGAATTAGGAGGAAAATCAAATGATAGTTGCTGTAACTTATGAAAATGGAAGTGTTTTTCAACATTTCGGTCATACAAAACAATTAAAGATATATAATATTCAAGACAATAACATTAAAGAAGAAAGAATATTAGAAGTTAATGAAAGTGGACATGGAGCATTAGTAGAGCTTCTTTCTAACAATAGAGTTAAAATACTAATATGCGGAGGTATTGGTGTTGGTGCTAAAGAAGAATTAGAAAAAGCTAACATAAGATATTATGGAGGCGTTTTAGGAAGTGCAGATAGTGCAGTAAAAGATTTATTAAATGGAAATTTAAAATATGATGAAAATATACATTGTGAACATCACGAACATAATGAACATTCTTGCAATGAACACAAATGTAATGAAGATAAACATGGATGTTCAGGGAACAAGTAAAAATTAGAAAGGAATTTATTTATGGAAAGAAAATTAAAAATAATAATAGATAATTGTCCACAAAATCATAAATGCCCAGCTGTAAATGTTTGTCCAGTTGGAGCATTATCTCAAA
>CAJMQM010000038.1 GCA_905215615.1 uncultured bacterium
TTCTGGTTTCTCATAGAAATCTTGGAATCTTTGAGAAATAATTGCTAAAGATACATTTCTTTTTCTGGCACGTCTTGCCATTGTGTTTAAAAAGTCTACAGCTTCTGGGTATGGAAGTAGCATCCATGCTTCATCAACTATTACCCTTTTCTTAGCTGCTCTTGACCTATCTTCACTGTTTTTCTTAACATATTTTTCCCAAATCCATGCAAGTAATATTTGTTGTGCAAGTGGTCTTGCAAATCTCTCCTCTAATTGAGATATATCTAAGTTTATAAATAAAGTTCCATCTAATAAGTCAAATGTAGATTGTCCATCAAAGTATGCCATTTGTCCGTCATATTCTCTTATGTATTGTTTCATAACTTTTAATAAATAACTGTAATGGAAACTATAATCTGGGTTTTTATTTTCTTCTGCTTTTCTTTGTATTCTTCTATACCAAGACCCAATTGTTGGCATTTCTTTTTTCTCTTTTCCAAGCATGTTTCCACTCATGTTGTTTGCTGCTTTATATAAACTATTAGGGTCTCCATTTATTCCTAAGCTTGCATATTCTTCTGATACAGATTCTGCAATTATTTGTTTAGTAAGCTCGTTTACTTCTTGGCTTCTTGTACTTCCTCTAGCCATTGTAAGTAAAGCTTGTGTTACGTCCTCTACTTTGTTTTCAACATTTAATACTGTTCTTTCTCTACCTGTAATTTCGTCTTTTACTACTTCTGTTTCTACATCGAATATGTTTATAACAGTTTCTGATGTAGGTGATAAAACAACATTTATTCCACCTAAGCTTTCTGCAACTATGCTATACTCACCTTCAGCATCTAGTGCTAAACTTTGTATTCCCATAAGCACTGCAGACCTTGAAATTAATGTTTTCATTGTAACAGATTTACCAGCACCAGATTTAGCAAATATAACCATGTTATAGTTTGTTAAGCTATTGTGGAAGTTATCAAATAAAATTGGTACACCTGTCTGTTTGTTTATTCCTAAAGGTATTCCAGATGGATGTCCTACTTCTGATGTAGTAAATGGGAATACTGTTCCCATAGACCTACGGTCAAAAGTATGTGTTTTCTTAACTTTGTCTTCCATTAATGGAAGGTTAGATTTAAAAGCGTCTTCTTGCATACCCCAAGCTGTTTTTATTCCTACTAAAGATTTTGCAACTTCTGTAGATAGTAATTTTGTATATTTATTTAAGTCTTCTAAGCTATATGCAAATAAAGTAGATACAATAGATGCCTCATATAGTTTGTTGTAACCTGCTGCAATCTCATCTCTTAATTGCTCTGCCTCTAGTCTTTTTTGTGCTAAACTACTTTCTCTGTTTATGTTTCCTCTATCTGCTGCAACTATTCTTTCTGTTTCTAGCTCGTTTATTGTTCTATTTAAGTCGTTTTGTGATTTAGATTCTAAAATTGGATTTATGTATATAGAAGTGTTTATGTCTCCAAACATGTACATATCTCTAAATAACTCTGGAAATGTACACATCCTTGGCAATGCAGATACAAAAAAGCTTCTAGCATATCTAGTAACATTTGATATAATTTCTAAGTGGTCTATGTTACTAGCATCAATTCCAGATGGTGCAATTAGTTCTTTTATAGTTTTTTTCTTTAAAATTTCGTACTCATCTGGTTTTGTATAATCATTACGCTGTTCTTGTAAATCAGTTTTTTGAACTTTGTTCTTTTTGCTCATCTTCTTTTGTACCTCCTTCTTCTTTCTTTGGTCTTCCTTTTCTTCTAGCACGTTCTTCTTTTATTATATCTTTAGCATCTTCTGCTACTTTATTTCCAATAGATGCTCTATTCTCGTCTATAATAAGCTGTGCCATTTGTTCTATTAAGTCATCCATCCTGTTTTCTTTTCTTTCAAGTGCTTTTTGTTTTTTAGATTTTGCTTCTATTACTGCATCATTTGCTTTATTAAATGCTTCTTGCTCTATTTTAGCATCTAATGCTCTCATTTTCTTATCTAATACATCTGGTGCTGTAGAATATAACTCGTCATACCCAGCTTTTATTGCTTTGTCTAACCCATATACTTCTGCCTCGTCTCTGTTATAAGCCACATATAGTAAATCTACTAATCCATTTGAGTCTAATATTCCAGCATTTATTCCACATACAGATAAAGTTCTTATAATAGACTGAGCTCTTGTATATAATTCTGAAAATGCTAAGTTTTTCTTTTCTTCTTTATCAAAGTCGTTTTGTCCCAAGTCTGATGTATAATATGGAATAACAATATAATATTTTTTATTAAGTACGTTTTTGTTTAAGCTCATCCTTTCAGTTGTATATATAATATCTTTTCCATATTCGCATAGGTTAGTTTGTTTTGTTAATTCATAGTATGCTTGGTCTAATTGTTGCTTTGAATATTTACCAGAGTCTACCATGTTTTGATATTGCATTTTTTGTCTTTCTAGCCTATCTTCTAACTCTTTTACCTTATCTCTATATGTTTGTATACTGTTTTCTAAGTTTATAGTTCTTGTTTGTGTATATATTTGAATTGGATGTCTTAGAGTATTTAAGAATTGAATAAATCCTTCTTCAACAGCGTTTTTTTCCACTTCTGACATTAAGTCATAGTTAACACCTTGGCACTCTACTACCATTATGTATCTTTCGCCGTTTTTTTGTGAAATCATGTTATCTTCTATTTTATCAAAATCCATAAAATCAAAAACAGATTCTACAGCATAAGTTTTTTTAGATTCTTTCTTAACATCTGTGCTGTTTGATGTTGGATTTTTTGCTTGTTCTTCTTTTCTTTCTTTTGATTTAGAAGAAAAATATACAGCAGCAAGGATTACTAATAATAGTAAAAATATTCCCAATGCAACTGCTAAAATTATTGTAATTGTGTTTATATCATTTAGCATTATTTTTTCCCTCCTTGTATACATATATTTTGCTTCCTTTAGTCTTAAACTTTATGGCTCTTTTTATAATATCGTCTAGGTTTTCTCCACCAACTTTTTTAGTAAAGTTAAGCCCTGATATTTCTGGCATTTTAAATGTTCCAATAGCAAAGCCTATTAAAACAAATAATATTGTTATTATTATTCCTACCATTTTTAAATTTACAAGTGAGAATATAAAATAAAATATTAGTCCTACTCCCCCACCTACAATAGCATATATAAAGCTTTTACCTGTAAATACGAATAATATTCTACCTTCTCCTTTTACATTTCTAGGTAAATTATATGTACCCATAATTTCCTCCTTCGTATACCTATTTATACTTAATATTTATTATAGCAAATAATGTAGAAAAAAGGTAGTAAGAAAATAAAAAAAGTGCATTTGTCATGCACTTTTAATATAATTGTAATTTTTTTGTAATATAATATTCTATTTTATTCGCCAACTGCATTTTGTGCTTGGATTGCAATACTATATACTACTTGTGCTATAGCAGATGCTCCAAATACTAGAATAGCACCAACTAAATATGGTATCATTGTTTTCTTGTATTCTGCTTTTTCTTCTGCACTACCAATCATGTATTTTATACCTAAAACAAGTAGTACAATTACTGCTACTGCCATACCTATACCAGTTAGCCAACCGATTATTGTATTAACAAGACCTTTTCCTTCTCCCAAATCAGCTGTTCCACCTAAGTCTCCAGGTGTAATTCCATCAGCAAACACTATATTGGCAACAGATAAAAACATGCATACCATAAGTATAATACAAAATATTTTTACTAGCATATTTCTTTTTGCTACTTTGCTCATTTATTTTCCTCCCTTTTTATTATATCTATATTTTATCTATATTTTTTAGATAATTATAATATCAACTTTATATTCCTCGTAATATTGTTACTACGAGTTTCCATATGCCAAATGCTCCAAATATAACTACACATCCTGCAACATATGGAATTAATGAATCTTTTACTTTTGCTTTTTGTTCTACACTTCCTGTCATAAACTGTATGCCAAGTATTATTCCTATAATTACTGCTAATACTAATCCTGCAAAAAACAAAATATTGTATAAGTCTTCTGTTAAATCATCTGTTTTATCTGTGGTTATTGGTGATGTTTGTTTTTCTCCATCTTCTATAAAACTTGAACCTCCACTTACAATTCCACTAATACTTTGGTCTCCATCTGCTAAAACTAAAGTTGTGTGAGAAAAAATAGTAAAAAAGAGTAATATTATGAATAATATTCTATTCATTACACTTTTTTTCATATTTCTCCCCTCCTTATATTAATATTACTATATTGTTTTACAATTTTCAAGTAGTTGGAAATATTTCGTTTGTAAATTCCATTATAATAGATAGCACTGTTGATATTCCAAATACTAAAAATGCACCTATTAAATATGGTATCATGCTCTTTTTATATTCAGCTTTTTCTTCTATACTTCCAACCATATATTTTATACCTAATACAACCAATGTTATTACAGATACAGCAACTCCAACTCCACTAATAAATTGAACTACTGGTTTTACTTTATCTATTGCTGTTTGTGTATCATCAGTTGTTAATGGTGATGGCTTCGTTACCTTGCTTGGGTCTACTGTTCCTTGCCCTGTTCCAAATACTGTAGACAAACTAAATATGAACATACAGCATATAAATAGCATTATTATTCTATTAATTAGCTTTTTAGTTTTACTACTCATAATTACTCCTTATTTAGGTATATTATTTATATGATAGCATATATTTATATTTTTTTCTACATTTTTTCTACATTTTTTCTTCATTTTTTTACATTTGTAATAAAATTGTAAAAAAAATAGAAACTTATTATATCACAATAATAAGCTTCTGTATATGTATTTTTCTAAATTTTTTATTCATCTTTAAATAATTCTTTTATTTCGTTTATACTTCTTATATTTTTCTTTGGTTTTGGTTTCGGCGTTAGTGTTATTGTTGTTCTGTAGTACTTTGCTATTAGCTCGTCCAATTCTACGCTTATTTTATATGTAATGCTATAGTCTTCATTGTTGATTATACTTTCGTTCAATTTTTCTCTTAATTTACAAATATCATCATTTAACATATAATCATTCTCCTTTTTATGCAAATTTCATTTTGTATATATTTAAAATACCATATTTTTACATGTAAGTCAACGGTTTTGCCACTTTTAGGTAGGTTTTTGACGAACTTTCGTGTGACTTTTTGTACTATTTTTTTACTTTTTTCGACATTATACGATTTTTGATAACGGCATACATTAAAATAACTGAAAATATTATAAAAATAGCTAGCGATAAAATTTGCGAAATTTTGAAACTATATAACATTAAACTATAATTTTTTATTTCTTCTCCCAAAATCTTGCAAAAGCATACAATATTAAATATAAATATAGAAATATTAAAGCACTAATAACAGAAAATACTATTATTAGTGCATATTTATAAACTTTTATTTTGGATTTACTATTGATAAAACTTCTTTTTCTTCTTTAAATACTTCTTTTAAAATGCTTTCTGTATATTCTTTACTTACTGTATTAAATTCTTCTATATAATCGAAACTGTTTATTCCTTTCATTTTGTCTGCTAAAAACATCCTTGCAATATCTGCAACGCTGTTATATTCTATTGCATAATCTCCATATACTTTCTTTTTCATCCTATTAAAATGTTCTTCATCCAATCCATTTTTTATATAATTGTTTACTTGTTTTGTTGTTTCTTCATAAACTCTTTTTGGGTCTTTTGACTGCCCAGATATTGTAATGTGTGCATATTCACTGCTAAATTCATAGTCAAAATTTGGCTCACTAAGTAATATATTTTCTTCATATAACTTTTTATATAATTCTGAGCTTTTTCCTATTATCATATTTAATAAAATTTCTATTGCTATATGTTTTTTTACTAGACTTTCTTTTTCTGAAACACTATCTTTATACCCTATTAAAAATAGCGGATTACTTAACTCCATATTAACTTCTTTTATTTTTTTATTAATTCCCGCTTCTTCTTTAGCATAAATTCTTTTTATTTCCCCTTGATTTTCTTTTGGAACTAATCTTTTCTTTATTTCTTCTAATAGTTTCTCTGGTTCAAAGTCTCCGCAAACTACCATTGTCATGTTTGATGGGTTATAAAAAGTATTGTAACATTTATATAATACGTCTGGATTTATTTTGCTAATTGATTCTACTGTGCCTGCAATATCTATTTTTATTGGATTTTCTTTGTACATGCACTCCATTGCGTTCATGTAAAGTCTCCAGCCTGGGTCATCGTCATACATGCCAATTTCTTGACCTATTATTCCTTTTTCCTTTTCGACATTTTCGTCTGTAAAATATGGGTGTTGTACATAGTCCATTAATTCGTCTAATCCTTCATAGAAGTTATCTGTACATTCAAATAAATATGCTGTGTGGTCATTTGTTGTGTATGCATTTGCATCAATTCCTAGTGCCATTAGTGTGTCTAAACTGTTAGTTCCGTTAGGTTGTTCGAACATTTTATGTTCTAAAAAATGTGCTACTCCATCTGGTATATATACTTCTTCTCCAGTTTTAGGCATAATAAAATGATTATCAATAGAGCCAAAGTGTGTGCCCCATATTATATATTTTTTTATAGCGTTCTTTTTTGGTATTATAATAATGTTCATGCCATTTTCTAGCTTTTCTATATATGCTTTTTCTTTTATTTTTGAGCTTTCTATTATTTTCATTAAAATTCTCCTTTCAATTTTTTATAAAAGGTTTATATTCTTAGTTTTTATGTGTTTTTAAACAATTTATTAATTTTTTAAAAAGTAAATTGTGTTAATATTAATTTTATTTGCTATATCTATAACTTGCTCTTTTGTTGTGTTTTGTATCTTTTCTTCATATTCTTTTATTGTAGTATGTTCATCTGCTAATTCTTGCCCATAATCATATGTTATTTCTGTATCTTGTTCTGCAGATATGCTTTTTATGCTTGCTATTATTAATTTTTTTGCGTCTTCCATTTCTTCTTTGGTAAAGTTTCCTTTTTTCATATCTTTAAGTTGTTCTTTAATTGTTTCTAATGCTTTTTCATATTTGTCTATGTCTATTCCACAATGTACAAGTATTATATTTTTTGTTCTTACATAACTTGAACTTGCTGTATATGCTAAACTATTTTTTTCTCTTACATTTTGGAATAATTTTGAGTTTGCTCCTCCTCCTAAAATTGCATTATATACAGATACTGCAAACCTTGAGTCTTTGTCGTTGCTGTTTATTTGCAGACCTAGTACCAATTTTCCTTGGGTTACGTCCATACTTTCTTCTACTTTCTTAGGGTGTTCTTCGCTTTTTCTTTCTGTCATTTCGTTGTTTACTATATAATCTGCTTTTCTTGGCTTTATGTTGTTTTCTTGTAGTCTTTTTGTTATCATTTCTTCTACTTCATTGTTTTCGAATATTCCAGAATAGTATACATCTATTTTACAGTTTTGTATAAGTTCTTTATAGTATTCATATAGATTTTGTGAATTTATGTTTTCTAGGTCTTCTACATAACCATATTTATATAGTCCATATGGCTCGTTTTTAAATATTTCTTCTATACATCTATCTAAAGAGTATCTTGCTTTGTTATCTATTTTTCCATTTATAATTTGTTTTAAGTTTTCTTTTTCTCCTTCGACATATTCACTTTTGAATCCATTGTTTTCTATAAGTGGATTTGTTACTATGTCTAGTAATATATTTATACATTTTTGAGTTAGATTTTCTTTTTCTGGCAAAAATTCTTCGTTTAAAGCTTCTAAGTAGAATTTAATAATATGATTATCTCCTGTTTTTTCTATACCACAGTCAAAACTTGCACCATACATTTCTTCTAATTCTTTGCTAATTTGTTCTTGTGATTTTATTTTCATTGTTCCTCTTCTTAGAACAGCAGCGATTAGTGCATCTTTTGTTATGTTTTCTCTTTTTAGTGGAGTTGCTAAAAAAACTGCATATAGGTTTGTTTTAAATTGGTTTGTTTCTATTTTATGAATTTTTATTCCTTCCATATTAACATCCTTTCTTTTTTGAACTTTTATAATCTGCTTTTAAATAGATTACTTTGTATTACTATTTTTTATTATAATACACTTTTGGCAATTTTATACACTTTTATTTTTCTTAAATATAACCAAAAAATATTAATTTTACAGTTTATGTTTTCCACACTTTGTATACATATTGTGGATTTAAAGTTTAATAATTACCATTTTTGTGTATAACTATAAATTTAAAAGGCGTCTTCAAATAATTTGAAAACGCCTAAATATATGTAACTATATATTAAAATTTTCTTTTTCTTGCTGCCTCTGATTTCTTTTTTCTTTTAACGCTTGGCTTTTCATAGTGTTCTCTTTTTCTAACTTCTTGTAGAACTCCATTTCTAGCACATTGTCTCTTAAATCTCTTTAAGGCATCCTCTATATTCCCATTATTAACTTTAACCTCTGACATAATTTCCCCTCCCTTCAGTAATTACACTCTTACGTGTGGGATTTTCTTTTATGAACACTTTTTACTTTTGTGTTCCACCATGCAATTAATTATACTAATCTTGGTTAAATTTGTCAATATATCTAAAAAAATTTATATTTTATTTCTAGTCTTCGTATTTTTCTATTTTTCCTTCTTTTAAACTTTTTTGTACATCTATAACTCTTTGGTTTGATGAGCCACAATATTTTAATCTAGGGTCTCTTAGTTCGTCTACATATTGCCCGTCTACTAGCACATCAATGTATTTTAGTACTTCTTTGTTTTGTAGGTCTCTATCAAATAAGAATCCTGACCATACCCACAAGTTTTTATTAGGGAATTTTTCTTTAAATTTCTTAGCAAGTTCGGTTGTTCCAGATATATTAATTGGGTGCATTGGTTCTCCACCCAATATTGATAGTCCTTCTACATTTTCATTTTCGCACAATGATAAAACTTGGTCTATAGCATCTTGTGTAAATTCTTCTCCTCCCATAAAGTCATGAGTTTCTGGGTTAAAGCAATTTTTGCAATTAAATGTACAACCTTGCATAAATATAGATACTCTTACTCCTGGTCCATTTGAAATGTCCATTTTTCTAATTTTATTATATCTCATTGTATTTCCTCTTTTCATTTTTCTAGAATTTGTATGTTTTTATAAAAAATATAACGATTTTGGCATAA
>CAJMQM010000039.1 GCA_905215615.1 uncultured bacterium
ATAGGTGGGTACAAAGAAATTTCATTTATGATTAGCGGAAAAGGTGTATATAGCAGACTAAAATTTGAAAGTGGTGTACACAGGGTACAAAGAGTGCCAGAAACAGAAGCAAATGGTAGAATACATACATCTACTGCAACAGTAGCAGTACTTCCTGTAGTAGAAGATGTAGAAATAGAAATAAATCCAGCAGATATTAAAATGGAAGTATTTAGAGCATCTGGTGCGGGAGGACAACATATAAATAAAACTTCATCAGCAGTTAGATTAATACATGAGCCAACAGGAATAGTTGTAGAGTGTCAAACAGAAAGATCACAATTCCAAAACAGGGAATATGCAATGAAAATGCTTAAAACCAAACTATATGATATAGAAAAACAAAAACAAGATAGCGAAGTTAGAGATGCAAGAAAATCACAAGTTGGAAGTGGAGATAGAAGTGAGAAAATAAGAACATATAACTATCCACAAGGAAGAATAACAGACCATAGAATTGGTATGTCAATTTATCAAATGGACGATTTCCTAAATGGAAACATAGATGAAATGATAGATAACTTAATTGCAGCAGATAGAGCAGAAAGATTACAAGGGAAAGAAGAATAGTAAAAGAAATATACGAGAAATAGACAGATGGGTTTATTAAAACCAATTCTGTCTATTTCTCTTTAAAATTACGCTAAATGTTTAGAAAGTATAAAATAAGTCAGTGCTATATTGGAAATCTTTTTGGTCAACGTAGTTTACGTCTCCGAAGCTACCACAGAATGATATTTGAATAGATTCTGGATATTTCGAAAAGACATGAGAAGATTTATTTGTAACATTGTTTAGATAACTTTCTTGTTCATTAATTATTTTCCACGTACCATCTACGTTTTTTCCGAGGAGAACAACCGAAGAGACATAGTATAAGTCGTCATAGAGTGTTACCATTGATTTGGCGGCAATTACTTTATTGTGTTTCTCTAAGTCCTCTGCTGATATTGGCTTAAGCGTAGGATAGAAGTTGGTAAGTTTCTCAAAAAATGTATGAGCTTCTTCTTCTAACCATTGAAAAGCTTGTAAAATTTCTTCTGCTGTCGGTTTAATAGCGATGCATGGAGTGGAACTAACAAATGAGCATCCACTAAATTGTTGCCGACTTAATAGGTTGAACATTTCCTGAGCTTGTGCTTTTCCGTTGAAGCTAGCTTGTGATTTTATTCTTTCATAGAAATTCATTTTCCGAAAGAAAGGCTTTTGATGTATCCAGTTTTGAAGTGATAATTTCATATAATGGCCTCCTAAATAAAAATGTATATTTATATTAGCATAAAATCAACAAAAAAACAACTTGTATTAAAAGTAAGCTTTGTATAATTTGAATTTAAAGGTAAACTACATTGATGTCTCAACAATAATTTAGTTTTGTAAAAGAATTAATAATGAAAATAAAATATTAAAGTAATAAGAAAAAACTTCTTAAAATAAACTATTATATAGAATATTTTAAGGAGTTTTTTATGGATAATATTTTAAAAACAACATTAATAGGATTATTTTTTGGTACATTTGGAACTACTATAGGAGGAATTATAGGAGTTAATGTAAAAAATCCCTCAAATAAAATTTTAGGATTTATACTATCATTTGCCTCAGGGCTAATGACAGCAATAATATGTTTTGACTTAATACCAGAAGCATTTGAGTTAAGTAGTATTTATATATCAATGATGGGAATAATTGCTGGTATAGTGTTAATGGTAATATGTGATTTATTTATAACTAAAAAACTAAATAAAAGCAATAAAACAAAAAATGGATTATTGCAAACTGGTATAGTTGTGGGAATTGGTTTAGCACTGCATAATTTTCCGGAGGGGCTAGCAATAGGCTCTGGATTTGGTGCATCGCTTACACTTGGTCTTTCACTTGCAATTGCAATATGCTTGCATGATATCCCAGAAGGAATATCAATGGCGGTGCCTATGAAAAATGGAGGAATAAAAGCAAGTAAAGTAATTTACTATGTTATATTATCTGGGGTAACTACTGGGGTAGGAGCATTTTTTCGGTGCAATGGCAGGAAATATATCAAAAGATATTATATCAATTTGTTTATCGTTAGCTGCTGGAGCAATGATATATATAGTATCTGGTGAATTAATACCAGAATCAAATAAATTATATAGTGGAAGAACAACTGCATTTGGAAATATAATTGGATTAATAATAGGGATTATAGCAATGTCTTTTGCTTAAAATAATTAATGAATCTATGATAACTAGGTTATTCACAAATTGAATATAACTTGTGGAAACCAAACAAGAAAATTTAATAAAATAGTGGAAAACTTTTCACTTTTATTGCAAGTGTTCGCTTGAGAATATAAACTTTTATTGTTATAATATAAATCGTGCTAAAAAAATAAGTTTATTAACTAAAGAAGGGAAATATATTATGAAAATAATGTTTATTTGTACAGGAAATATATGTAGAAGTGCAATGGCAGAAGCAATGATGAAAAAGATGTTAGAAGAAAAGAAAAAAGAAAACATTGAAGTATATTCCTGCGGAACAGATGCAGAAAATGGAGATAGGTCTACCTATAATGCAATTTATGTTATGAAAAGATACGATATAGACTTAACAAAACACATGGCAACTAACATACTAAATTCAGATATAAAAAATATGGATTTAATTTTATGTGCTACTATGTCGCATAAAAGAACAGTACTTAACTATTACCCAGAATTAGAAGGAAAAGTTTATACAATGAAAGAATATGCAGAATTAGATAATCATGGGAAAGACATGGACATTAGTGACCCTTGGGGGTATGACGAAAATATTTATGAGAGATGTGCTGTAGAAATAGAAAATTGTTTAGAAAATATTATAAATAAAATATAAAAATTTAGTAATAAAAAACTAGGAAGGAATAGTAAAAAATGCAAGATTTATTAGAAGGTTTAAATGATAGACAAAAAGAAGCTGTAATTAGTACAGAAGGACCATGCTTAGTAATAGCAGGTGCAGGAAGCGGAAAAACAAAGGTATTAACACATAAAATTGCATATTTAATTTCAGAAAAATATGTAAAACCATGGAATATTATTGCAATAACATTTACTAACAAAGCGGCTAACGAGATGAAAGAGAGAATACAAAATATAATAGGAGACGCTGCAAATGACTTGTGGATGGGAACTTTCCACTCTATTTGTGTAAAGATATTAAGAAAGTATATAGATAGAATTGGATTTGACCACTCATTTTTAATTTTTGATACATCAGACCAAAAAACTCTAATAAAAGAGTGTTTAAAAGATTTAAAAGTAGATGATAAGTTATTTAATGATAGAACTGTACTTTCTGAAATAAGCAATGGAAAAAATGAAATGCTAGAGCCAAAAGCATATCAAACTAAATATTCAGGAGATTTTAGAAGAGAAACAATAGGAAATATTTATGAATTATACCAAAAAAAGCTAAAAGAAAATAATGCTTTGGATTTTGATGATATTATTAACTATACAATAAAAATATTAACAGAAAATCCAGATGTATTAGAATATTATACAGAAAAATTCAAGTATGTGCTTGTAGATGAATATCAAGACACAAATAAAGCACAATTTATGTTAGTTTCTATTCTTGCATCTAAATATGGAAATATAACTGTTGTTGGAGATAACGATCAAGGAATTTATAGTTTTAGAGGAGCAGACATAACAAATATTCTAAACTTTGAAAAAGATTTTCCAGGAACAAAAATTATAAAACTAGAACAAAATTATAGATGTACAGGTAATATTCTAAAAGCAGCAAATGCAGTTATTAAGCACAATGATAACAAATACGAGAAAAAGCTTTGGACAGCAAATGATGAAGGAGAGCTTCCATCTATATATCAAGCAGATGATGAATATGATGAAGCTACATACGTTGTAAAACAAATTAATCATTTAAAAACAGAAGAATATTATAAATATTCAGATTTTGTAGTTCTTTATAGGATGAACTCACAATCAAGAGCAATAGAAGATATTTTAAGAAGAGAAGATATACCATATAAAATTGTAGGTGGTTTAAAATTCTATGAAAGAAAAGAAATTAAAGATATTATTGCATATTTAAGGTTAATATATAATCCAGCTGATAATATATCTTTAAAAAGAATTATAAATGAGCCTAAAAGAGGAATTGGTAAAACAAGTTTAGATAATATACAACAATTATCAGAACAATATGGTACATCTATGTATGAAATAATAAAAAACGCAGAACAATATGGATTAAACCGTGTAAAAGCAAATTCAGATGAGTTTATTAATTTAATAGAAGAATTAAGAGCAAAGCAAAACGAATTAAGCATATCAGAGTTAATAAAGGAAACACTTAATAAATCTGGTTATACAAAAGCATTGGAAATAGAAAATTCGGTGGAAGCGGAATCAAGAATACAAAACTTAGAAGAATTTTTAACTGTAGCAATAGAGTTTGAAGAAGAATTTGCAGAAAATACATTAGGAGAGTTTTTAGAAAATATTACACTTAGTAGCGATATAGATAGTGTAGAAGATGCAGAAAATTCAGTAACTTTAATGACATTGCATAGTGCTAAAGGTTTGGAATTTCCAACAGTGTTTTTAGTGGGATTAGAAGAGGGAATTTTCCCAGGTTACAAATCTATTGGAGAGGAAAATTCATTACAGGAAGAAAGAAGACTATTTTATGTTGGAATTACTAGGGCAAAAGAACATTTATATTTAACTTGTGCAAAAAGAAGAACAATTTTTGGCTCTACAAGTTATAATGCAATTTCAAGATTTGTTAAAGAAATACCAGAAGAGCTTCTAGAAGGTTACGAAGAAATGCAGAAGGAAAAAGCGGAAGATAAATTCGAAGATTCTAATTACAGTTGGAACTATGGAAACAAACAGGCAGCAGTAAAAACATATGCATTTGAAACAAGTTCTTATGAAGTAAAAAAACAAACTCCAGTTACAACAGGGTTTCAATATAGAACAGCAGAAAGCTTTTTATCTTCTTTAAATAAGAAAGAAAAAGGAAGTTTTGATATTTCTAAGTATCAAGAAGGACAAAGGGTGTACCATAAAAAATTTGGAGAAGGTACTATTAATAAAGTAGAAGAAGAAGGAGAAGACTACAAAATTGACATTAATTTTGATAAAGTAGGTCATAAAAGACTTATGGCAAAATTTGCAGGGCTAGAAATTATATAATATATTGAAATAAAAACTTTTAAAAAAATATTGATTAAATTTACATAATTTTAAAACAAAAACGTATAAATATACCATAATATATTTATGTAAATACAAAAATATAAATTAAGACATACTTAAACTGTAAAAAAGATTAGCAGTTTAAGTATTTTTTTTATTTATGTATAAAAATCATAAAAAAACAAATAATAGAATTATAAAAATTAAGAAAGGAAGGATAAAAATGTCAAATTTAAGTCAAACTGAATTACAACATCTAAGACATTTAATAGGAGCACACGAAACTGCATATCAAAAATTAAACACATATGCATCTCAAGCTGTAGATCCACAAATAAAGCAGATGTTTACGAAATCTGCACAAGATGCACTAAATACTAAACAGAAATTAATGTCATTTTTAAATGGTTAGGAGGTAAATATGGACGAGAAAACAATGGTAAACGATATTTTAGGTTCTGTAAAATCAGATCTTATAGCATATCAAACAGCAATAAGCGAATCTGCAAATTTACAATTGAGACAAACATTTCAACAAATAAGAAATGGTGACGAAAGCTTTCAATATGAATTATTTAAAGTAGCACAGTCTAAGGGGTATTATAAACCAGCACAAACAGCTACTACAACAGAGATAGAAACTGTTAAAACAGAATTACAACAATAAAATATACATAAAATCGGTGGTAATTATATTTGCTACCGATTTTATGTATTGTAAAGAAAATATAATATAAATTTAATATTGTAATAAATAAATCTTCATACTTAATTTCCGTAGAAAAAATGCTACAAATATAGGAATTTAAGGAGATTTCTACCATTGTTATATAAAATATAATTTGTTATTATATAATTATATAATAGCGAAAGGTGTAAGATTATGAAGAAATATATAAGAATTACAGCAGTAATCTTTTTAATAATATCAATAATTTTTATATATTCTAGAGAAACATATGCAGATACAATGAATGCATATTTTATGAGCGATTCTAATTTTAATATATGGGGAGATGGAGTTCAAACTACATATGGAGATCATGGCTATGATACAACATTAGATGTAAATGGGGCTCAAACCACTATAAAAAATGGTACAGGGAGCTTAGATGGAATTACTGTTAAGACTAATTTAAGCAATATTAGTGAAGGAAATTATGCAAAAGTTGAGTATGAGATAAAAAATACTAATAGTTCTTCAAGGACTATTGGTATAGCCACATATGCTGACATACAAATAGGAAGTAACGATTATGCACCAATAAGTAATTTAGCAGGAAATAGAGGATTTACAATGAGTGACGGAACCCATGTTTTTACGTTTATTGGTAGAGATTCATATGGTGTTACAAATGTAGATACATATTGGTTTGGTACATTTAGTTATAGAACACAAAATATGTGGAATATCAGTTATACATATGATAGTTATGGAGAAAATAGAGACTTAGACTCAGGTATGGCATACTCATGGAAAAATAGAACTATAGGACCAAATGAAACCCAAAAATATTCAATAATTATAGGTATAGGAAAATTAAACACACCTCCAACTATAAATGTTACTAGCACATTTAATACTGCATATTATCCAACGCAAACAGTTCAAGTAAAAGGAACGGTTAATGATGTTGATATAGGAGATGTTGTAACTGTAAAATATGCTATAGACGCTGGTAATGAAATTACAATAGGAAGTAACTATAGACCAAATGGAGTAGCAGTTCCATTTCAAACATCTTTTACAATTCCAACAAATATAAGTGCCGGTAGGCATATGATACAATTATGGGCAGCAGATGATAAAGGAAACATGTCTGTACCAGTTACAGTATATTTTACAGTAGGAGCAGATACTACAGCACCTACTGCAACACATACAATAACACCAAGTACGTGGACTAGAGGAAATGTTACAATTTCTTTAAGGGTAACAGATTCAGAATCTGGAGTAAAGAATATTGTTTTACCAAATGGACAAGTAGTTACAAATACAAATCCAAGTTATGTAGCTACAGAAAATGGAAATTATAAGTTTGTTTTAGTTGATAATGTAGGAAATAGTAGAGATTATATAGTACCAATAAGCAATATAGATAGAACTGCACCAACTATATCAGCAACACCTAAAAATAAAAGTTGGGCACAAGAAACACAAATACAAATTAGCTTTACAGATACTCAAAGCGGATTTAAGCAGTATAAGTATGCAATAACTGATAGTGAAGATACGCCAACAAATTGGAGCAATTATATAACAAACAGTACAGATACAATAGCAATAAATACAGAAACAAAAAAATATTTACATATAATTGCAGAAGATAATGCAGGAAATGTAAGCGAGGACAGTATAACAGGACCATATTATATAGACAGAACTGCACCAAGTATAACTGTAACACCACAAAACAGTGACTGGGTACAAGAAGTGCAAGTACAAGTTATTTTTACTGATGCCGGCAGTGGCGTAAAACAGTATAAATATGCAATAACAGATAGTAAAGACACGCCAACTAATTGGAGCGAATATATAACAAAAACTACAGACACAATAACAATAAATGCAGAAAGTATAAAGTATTTACATGTTATAGCAGAAGATAATGTAGGAAACATTAGTGAAGACAATATAACAGGACCATATTATATAGATAGAACAGCTCCAAGTATAACTGTAACACCACAAAATAGTGATTGGACTCGTGAGGTACAAATTAATGTAAGTTTCTCAGATAGTGCAAGTGGTTTTAAACAGTACAAGTATGCAATAACAGATAGTAGAAATACACCAACAACATGGAGTGACTATATAACAAGTGCTGAAGACACAATAACAATAAATACAGAATCTGAGAAGTACTTACACATAATAGCGGAA
>CAJMQM010000040.1 GCA_905215615.1 uncultured bacterium
CAACATATGTATATTTATTAATAGTACAATTTATTGGTATGGTAATTAGCTTTTTAGAACTTATATTTTCTATAAAATTAAATATAATATTAAAAGTAATTTCATACTTGTTAGCAATAATACTACCAATAGTAATACTTCTTATAGAAAAAATAAAACAAATTGCATTTCCTGAATTGTTTAATTTTATAATGGCAAAAATTTATATAAAAGCAAATAATTTAGAAAATGCAAAAAAATACCTTGAAAAAATAATAGAAGAAAATAGTGAAAGTTATATGGCACATAAAATGCTAGCTAAAATATATGAACAAGAAGAAAATTATGAGTGGGCAATTAGTGAATATACAAAAGTAGTTAGTATAAATCCACGAGATTATAATTCCACATATGTACTTTCTAAATTGCTTAGTGAAAACGATAGAAGAGAAGAAGCAGTTAATATACTAACAGATTTAGTAAAAATAGTTCCAGAAAATTATAATGCTGTGGATTTATTAGCAAATATATATATGGAAGACGAAAAATATAAAGAAGCTATTAATGTATATATGAACGCCCTTAAATATAATGCTACAAACTATGATATATATTATAATTTGGGAATTGCATATACAATGTTAAACGATTTTCAAAGGGCAAAGGAATTTTACGAAAAAGCAGCAGAATTAAATTCATTATTATATAATCCTAATTTTAGTTTAGGACAAATTGCACTTCTTTATGGAGATTTAGAAGAAGCAGAAAAATACTTTATGAAAAATGTTCAAAGTGATGAAAAAGAAGCGGGACCATATTATTACTTGGCACAAATTGCAATGCTAAAAGGCGAAGAAGATAAAGCAGTAAATTATATAAATTTAGCTATACAAATGGATTATGAACTTTATGATATTATAATTAAAGATCCAGTATTTTTCTCTATAAAAAATAAGATACAACCTAATGCAGAAAAAACTAAAACTGCTATAAAAATGAAGAAAAAAGAAGAAAAAGCGAGAGAACACCTAAAAAATACTTATATATTAGTAGGAAAACTAAATAATAATGATATAAAAATGATGGAAAATATGAAAAAGAATAGTAAAGATAAAGATCAGAGGGAGATTAACTAAAAAGCTAAACACTATATAAAAAATATAATACTTTAATTAATAAAATATCATTTAAAAAAATTACTCATATAATATATGGGTGATTTTTTTATGAGAAATATATGCTTAATTGGAGGAGATAAAAGAAATTTAGAATTGGCAAAATTATTAATTAAAGATAATGAAAATTGTATTAAAACTTTTGCAAATGAAAAAATGCAAATAGATAATATAGAAAAATATAGTTCACTAGAAAATGCAATAAAAGAAAGTGAAATAATTATTACAGGAGTACCTGTTAGTAAAGACGGAAAATATTTAGTTGGAAAATATACAAATTTAGAAATTGAGTTAAAAAAATTTCTGCCAAAATTAAAAAATGTATTATTAGTTACTGGAAATGTTCCAGAGGAATTTGAAAAAAATTTACAAAAAAACAATAATGATATTTTGGATTTATTAAAAGACGAAAGTTATACAATGGCAAATGCAAAGTTTACAGTAGAAGGAATTATAAAATATTTAATAGAAAATACGGAAGATACAATATTTAATAATAACATTTTAGTTATAGGTTATGGAAGAATAGGAAAAATTTTATGTAATGTTTTAAAAAATTTTACAGAAAATATATTTTGTATAACAAATAAAGATGAAGAAATAGAAGTAATAAAAGCTAATGCAATAAATACAATAACATATGAAAATTTTGAAAAAAATTTAAGTAAATTTAAAATTATAGTAAATACAGTTCCACATTTAGTATTAGATGATAAAAAATTAGCAATGTTAAATAAGGAAGTATTTATTCTAGATGTGGCATCAAAACCGGGAGGAATCGATTGTAAATTTGCGCAAAAAAATAATATAAATTATCTGTGGAAATTAGGGATTCCAGGGGAAATTTCTCCATTAGCATGTGCAAAAAACATTGAAAAAATAATTTATAAAAAAATATTACAATGATGTTACAAAGATATTACATTTGCATTAAAAATTAAATGCTTATATTGACTTTTTCCGTAAAAGGGTTAAAATTTAGATAACGATTTAAGGTTTTTTTGACTAAAAAGAGGGGATTTTGTAACTTTAGAAAAAAATACAAGTATTTTTATTCAAGTTATGAGAAATATATTAGTATAAAAGTTTTATTTTGACGAAGGAGAAAAAAATGTCAAGTTGCCTAGGATTATATGTAGAAAGTAACATAATTAAATATGCAAAAATTTCAAAAGAGCGTGATTCATTAAAAGTAGAGTCTTTCGGATTAAAGTTTTATGACAACTTAGGAGATGCAATAAAACAAATTGTTTCAGAAACATATAGTTTTAAAATTCCTATAAGTATAAACTTAGCAGACGAAGTGTACAACTACTTTTATATGTTTAGTATGCTTAACAAAAAAGACCTAAAACAAGCGGTAGAAACGGAGTATGAAGCCTTTTGCACAGAAAAAGGTTTGAACAAAAATGCAGTAGAAACTAGATATGCACTTGTAAACTCAATAAGCGACAAAGACAAAATTAAAGTTATACATGTAGCTGCAAATAAAAACAATATTAATGCTATTGAACAACAACTTTCAGAAAATAGAATAGCAGCAATGTCACCTATAGGTATGACAATTGCAAATATTGCAAAAATGAAGCAAAAAGAAAATGTTGCAATAATAAACATGGAAGACAAAACTATTGTAACATTAGTTATTAATCAAAAAGTTTATAGTGTAGATACAATTGAAAATGGCGCGAGCGAAGTATTAGATGGCATTAATGCAAAAGAAAACTCTTATTCAAAAGCATATGAAATCTGCAAAAATTCTACAATATATACAATGGAAGGACAAGAACTACAAGATACAGAAAACGAGTATTTAGACAACATTATGCCTACATTATATAAAATAGCAGAAAAAACACAAAAAATAATAGAAGATTCTGCAATAGAAATTAATAGAATCTATCTTACAGGAACATTATCAGTAGTAAATAATATAGACTTATATTTTCAAGAGTTCTTTAACACAGAAAAATGCGAAATATTAAAACCATTTTTCATTAAAGACACAATAAAAGTTAATATAAAAGACTATATAGAAGTAAATTCAGCTATAGCAATGGCACTTCAAGGACTTGGTTATGGCGTTAAAGATATGAACTTTAAAAAGCATAACCTTAAGGACAACCTTCCAGAGTGGTTAACAGTAGATTTAAAAAGTCCAGATGCAAATAGTAAAATAGGAAATGGACTTAAAGGTTTCTTTGCAACAGATTGGAAAGCAAAATTAGATACAACAGAAAGATGGCTATTAAGAGTAGCAGGTGGAGTTTTAATAATAGTTGTACTATATTCTGGTTTTGCAATGATTATAAACAAACAATATGAGGAAAAAACAAAAGAAGCAGATGAAGTAAGACAAGACACAATGGTACAAATTGCAGCAGTAAGTACAGATATTAATTCTGTAAAAGCAAAAACAAATCAATATTTACAATTAGCAGATAATTTAAGAAATACAAGTGCAAAAATTGAAGATGACCAAAGAAACAAAAATGCAATTACAACTATGCTTAGTGAAATTATGTTTATAATTCCAAAAGAAGTACAAATAACATCAGTAGAAAATACAACAGGAAGCCATATTGTTATTAATGCTCAAGCAGAACAATATGAAAAACTAGGATACTTTAAAGTTAAAATAGCTAATGAAAACATACTAAAAGCAGACACCGTTGTTTCTACAATGGGAACAAAAGAAGGAGATATGGTTAAAATTGTAATAGAAGGAGATTTACCATGAGAAAATTATTAATAATGGTTCTTATAGTTTTATTATGTGTACTTGGTTATTTTGCAATATTTAGTGGAATTTCAATAGGAAGTTTTCAAATATTAAGCACAAGCCAAATAAAAGATAAGAACGACAAATTAGACGAAGAAATAAGCCAGATAGAAACAGACAGAGAAACTACTTACCCAAATAAAACATCAGAGCTAAAAAAAGAAACTACTACTATGATGGATGCTAAAAAAACATATTTAGATTTAGCTAGTGTAAGTACAGAAAGCGAACTAAAAGAAGCAAACCAAGAAGAAACATACTTAATTGAGTTTTTATGGACAAAAATAGGAAATCATGCAACAAATGAAGGAGTTAAACTTAAATTAGATGTAGTTTCAGGAGATACTGGAGAAAGTGATGTACACAACTTAAACTTCACAGTAACAGGACATTATATAGCAATTATCAACTTTATTTCTGCAATAGAAAACGATAGTAAATTAGGATTTAGAATAGAAAACTTTAAAATGGTACCTGGTGGAGATGATTTAACAGCAACATTTACAACAACTGGTATTAGAATAAAAACAGAAGAAACTACAACAACTGTAGATACACCAACTACAACAGATACTAATACTACCACAAATACAACTACAGAAGGTACTACAACAAATACAGAATCTTAATTTATATGGGAGGTTAAAATGGCAAAGTCAATAATTAAAGAAATTATTATTATGTTATTGCTATGTGTTGCTATATTATTAATACTTGGTGTACTATTCTATGACTTTATTCCAAGCAATAAAGTTGTACCAAGCAAAATAGCATATTCAACACCGGAAAACATACAAGAAGAAATACAAGAAGAAGTAACAGAATCTAATAAAACAAAAATAACTTATGAAATAACAGATGCAGACTTAAATATTTATAAGCAAAGCAATAGTTATGTAGCTGGAAAAAGAGACCCATTTTCTATGGAAACAACACAAGCAAACGAAACATCAGGAAACCAAAATGCAGGTTCTACATCTACAAACAATAATGGAAGCACATCTGAAACAAACACAACTACAGAAACAAATTCAGACCCAAATTCAACAGGAACTTTCTTCAATGATGAGGGAAAAAAATAATTTAATTCGGTTATATTTATCTAATATAAATATATACAAAAAATCTAAAGAGAAAGGAGTAAATAAAATGTTAGGAAAAACAAAAGGACAAGGCGGTATTACACTAGTAGCATTAGTTGTTACAATAGTAGTATTATTAATATTAGCTGGAATAACAATATCACTAGTATTTGCACAAAATGGTGTAGTACAAAAAGCTCAAGAGGCTGCTAAAGGTTCAGATAGAGGTGTAATAGCAGACAATATTCAAGGTTACATTCTTGGTAAACAAATGGAAGTAATGCAAACTGCAACAGATACTACTGATCTTGTAGGAGATATGAGAACAAATTTTGCAAATGTAGGAATTACAGTATCTGGTTCAGGAACAATAATTGTTAAGGCAGATACATCTGTAACAATTACAGGAACAGTAACATTTGCATTAAATGGCCAATCATATGACCTTTCTGATGGTGGATATGATACAGGTTATCCAGACTTACAATAATAACATTTGTATATAATATTTAATTAAATAAGAGGAGGAAATTAATATGTTAAAAAACATTAAAGGACAAAAAGGTATTACATTAGTAGCATTAGTTGTTACAATAGTAGTATTATTAATATTAGCAGCTGTAACAATATCATTAGTATTTGCACAAAATGGTGTAGTTACAAAAGCACAAGAAGCTGCTAAAGAATCAAACAAAGGTACAATAGCAGACAATATTCAAGGTTTTGTAGTATCTAAACAAATGAAAGCATTAAAAGAAAATGCTGAACAAACAGATATTTCAACAGAATTAATAGAAGCACTAGCAGATGTTGGAATTGAACATACAGGAACAGGAACAATAAAAGTTAATGCAAATACATCAGTAGAAGTTACAGGAGATCTTACTTTCTCAGTAGGAGATGCAACAAACCCAAGTATACCAAAATACAAACTTGCATCATATACTAATGGTTACCCAGAATTAGAATTAGTAGAAGACTAATTAATGCATGATATGGCATATGCAGAAATAATGTATATGCCTTCTTTCATAATATAGCATTTAGGAGATAGCAATGGACATTATATTATATATATTACTTTTTTGTATTGGAACAGTTTTTGGCAGTTTTTTTACATTAGCAGTTAACAGAATTCCAATAGGACAAGATATAACACATGAACGTTCATATTGTCCAAATTGTAATCATAAATTAAGTTTTTTAGATATGATTCCAATTTTAAGTTATATATTTTTAGGTGGAAAATGCAGATACTGTAAACAAAAAATAAGAATAAGATATTTAATCTTAGAAGTATTTTCTGGTATAGTATTTGTTCTATTTGCTGTATCTATAAAATTTAGTATGTATAATTTAAGTGTTAATAATATAGTTTATTTAATATTTGGATTATTATATATTTCAGCTTTATTTATTATAGCTGGAATAGACAAAGAGAAAATTAGAATTGAAAAATCAGTATTATTATTTGGGTATATTTTAACAACAGCATATATAATTTATCTATATATAGTAGAACAAGATGCTAATATATATAGATATGTTATATATTTGTTTGCTGTACTTGTACTTATGCTAATAGATATATTCTATTTAAGAAAGAAAATAAAAGATAGTTATCCAATAGACATATTGCTATTATCTGTACTAATGATAGCATTTACATATGAATTACAATATGCAATTACAGTAACAATGACATTATTAATAATAGCATTTGTACTAATCTTTTCTAAAATAAAAAATAGAAAAGCAAAAAGTATAAAAACAAAGAAAAAAGAAGTAAAATTGCCAATTGGATTTTATATGTGTGTTTCAAATATTATAGTCTTACTTATAACTAATGCAATTAGTTTTTATGCATAAACATTTGGAGGAAAAAATGGTTAATGTAAATTTGAAAAAATTTAATAGCAAATCAGAAAGTGGAATTACATTTACAGATTTAGTAATTGCCATTTTTGTAATCATGATTTTTGCTGGTACAATTGGAACAATACTATACCAAATAACAGAGATAAAAGCAAGTACACAATTATCAGCAGAAGCAACTGTTTGTGCAATACAAATATTAGAAGACATAGATAGAAAAGATTATGAACAAATACAAAATGGCATGGAACAATCTTATAAAAATAAGTTTCAAATTCCACAAGCATTTGATATACAAATAAATGTAAGTAATTCTTCAAAAACTTCAGGAGGACAACCAATAAAAAAAGTTGAGTTAAGAGTTAAATATGAGTTTAAGGGAAGAGAGGAAGAACTTGTAATAACTAGACAAAAAATAAGAGAAGCATAGGAGGAAATATGAAAAATCAGAAAGGTGTTACTTTAGTTGCTTTAGTAATTTATGTTGTTGTTTTTTCAATAGTTATGGCAATTTTAGCAGTAATAACTAATTTTTTCCATACAAATGTAATTTATGTACAAGACCAAGCAAATTATGCTCCTGAATTCAATAAATTTAATATGTTTTTTATAGAAGATGTAAAAACCAATAGAGAGGCAACAGTGGTTGGAAATACAATTGAATTTGGAGATGGAACAAGTTATTATTTCAGCTTAGAGCAAAAAGCAATATATAGAGATGGTAAAAGAATAGCAAAAGATGTGCAAGCAGTAACATTTAAAACATCTACAGAAACTGTAAGAAATACTACAAAAAATATTATAAATGTAAATATATCAATTGGAAATGAAAATGATTTATTTAATAAAAGTATAGATTACACATTAAGATATTGGTAATTAATGGACTTAAAATATATTTATATTTAATTTAT
>CAJMQM010000041.1 GCA_905215615.1 uncultured bacterium
ATTGTTATTCCTGCCAATATTAATATTATTAATATTGTTACTGCTAGTGATATTAGTGTTATTCCTTTGTTAATATTGTTGTTTCCTTCTTTTTGAATATTGTTTAATATGTATTTTTCTTGTTGCATATTTAATTCTCCTCTCATTTAATTTTCCCCATAAAAATTTACTACAATTTTATTTTTTCGCTCATGCACGCAAAAATGACAGGCTATTTTAAGAATAGTCTGTCACTTTTATATTACAAATAAAGGTATTTCTACCTTCTTTTATTTCTATAAAGTTATAAGTGTGTGTGTGTGTATGTGTGTGTACTCTCGCAAGGGTTTTAGCGTTTGTCATTTTCAAATTCTCCTCTGTTATTTTTTGTCGATTTTTGTAGAATATTTTGTTCTACTTATTTTGTATTGTTAGAACGATGATATCATTTTTGAATTTATAAGTCAATATTTTTATTTCACTTTTAATTGCATTTATTTAATATATTTTATTATTTTTACTTTTCTATTAATATTTTTCTTTTTGAATTTGCATTTTATTTTACTAAATATCAATTTTTCCTTGAAAATTGCTGAGTATTATTGTATAATTTTACTAATGTTTATTTAATTGTGTTTTAAAAAGAAACCCAGTAGTAATTTATAGTTACAAAATTTAGAGAGATAGTGGTTGGTGAAAACTATTAGTATATAAAATTTACGAATTACAATTCTTATAGCAATTACGTTAGCAACGAACAGCTATAAATAAGGCAACCTAAAATATAAGGTTGTAAATAAAGGTGGTACCACGAGTCAAATCGTCCTTTAATAGGAAGATTTGGCTCTTTTGTTTTATACTTTATTTTTCTTCATTTTATTATTCGTTTGCTATTATAACTTATAAAATAATTTTAAATAAAATATAAAGGAGGAAATTTTATGACATTATTTGAAGACTTAAAGTGGAGAGGACTAATTAAAGACATTTCTAGTCCAGATTTAGAGAAAAAATTAAATGAAGGAGGTCTAACTTTTTATATTGGTACAGACCCAACAGCAGATAGTTTACATGTTGGGCATTTATCTAGTTTTCTTATATCTAAAAGATTAAAAGATGCTGGACATACTCCTATATTACTTGTTGGTGGTGGTACTGGGCTAATTGGTGACCCTCGCCCTACTACAGAAAGACCAATGATTTCTAAAGAAACTGTACAACATAATTTTGAAAGTCTAAAAGCTCAAGTTGAAAAAATATTTGGGTTTAAAGTTGTAAATAACTACGACTGGTTAGGAAAAATTAATGCTTTAGATTTCTTACGTGATTATGGTAAATATTTTAATATAAACTACATGTTAGATAAAGACATTATAAGAAGAAGATTAGATGAAGGAATTACTTATACAGAATTTTCTTATATGATTTTACAAGCAACAGATTTTAAACATCTACATGAAAATTATGGCGTAAATATGCAATGTGCTGGCTCTGACCAATGGGGAAATATTACTGCTGGTATTGATTTAATTAGAAAAACTACTGGCGATGAAGTATATGGATTTACAATGCCTCTTGTAACAGATTCTCAAGGAAGAAAATTTGGTAAAAGTGAAGGAAATGCTTTATGGTTAGATAATAGTAAAACATCTAGCTACCAATTATACCAATTCTTTGTAAATGTAGAAGATTGTAAGGTAATTGATTACTTAAAAATTTACACTTTCTTACCTAAGGAAGAAATTGAAGATTTAGAAAAGAGAAATAACAAGCACCCTGAATTAAGAGAAGCTCATAAGGCTTTAGCTAGGGAAATTATTACTTTCTTACATGGTAAAGATGAATATGAAAAAGCTGTTAACTTAGCAGATCATTTATTTAATAATAAATTTAGCGATTTATCTAAAAAAGATATTGAGGACTTATTCCAAAATGCCGATATTAAAGAAATTTCTGCAGATAAAAATATAGTAGATTTATTAGTAGATTTAGGTGCTGTATCTAGCAAAAGAGAAGCCAGAGAATTTATTGGAAATGGTGCTATTTCTATAAATGGAGAAAAAGTAACTGATATTGAAATGGTTGTAAGCAAAAATTTATTTATTGAAGGAAAATATCTTGTAGTTAGAAGAGGTAAGAAAAACTACTATGTAGGTAAAATACAAGACTAATGATTTTAAAATAGAGTTACAATATTTTTACTTTATTAGCAATTATTTTGTAACTCTATTTTTTATTGAATTATTTTAATTAAAATAGTAATTTTATATAATCATTTTTATTCCTACTTTTTATCTATTTTATTTTTAACTATTCCTGGCACTCCAACAACTGTTACATTATCTGGAACATTTTTTAGTATTACTGCATTTGCACCTATTTTTACATTGTTACCTATTTTTATTGGTCCTAATATTTTAGCCCCGCTTCCCACCATTACATTATTACCTAAGTCTGGATGCCTTTTATATTTATCTTTTCCAGTTCCACCCAATGTTGCATTATGATATATAGTGCAATTATTTCCTACTGTTGCTGTTTCTCCTATTACAATTCCCATACCATGGTCTATAAATAATCTCCTACCAATTTTTGCTCCAGGGTGTATTTCAATTCCTGTAAAGAAACGCCCTAACTGTGAGATAAGCCTAGCTAAGAATAATATTTTGTGCTTATATAAAAAGTGTGCTATTCTATGAAATACTAAAATATGAAAACCTGGATACAAAATAATTGCTTCTAATACATTTCTACATGCTGGATCTTTTTCCTTAATATTTTTTGCATCATCGTATAATTCCTTAAAAACGTTCATAAGCCCCTTCATTATTATATGAAGAGGCTTATAAAAATGTTATATTAAAATACTAATGTTGCCATTACTAAAATACCAAGTACAATTCTATACCAACCAAATGCTTTAAAATCATGTTTTTTAATATAGCTCATTAGGAATTTTATTACTAAAACAGATACTATAAATGCTGTAATCATACCAACAATTAAAACTGCAAGTTCTGTTCCTGTAAATGCTAAACCAAATTTTAATAATTTTAATAAACTTGCACCAAACATTACAGGTATAGCCAAATAAAATGTAAATTCTGCAGCTGTTGTACGAGATAAACCTATTAGCAATCCCCCTATTATTGTAGCTCCAGAGCGTGATGTTCCTGGGAAAATTGCTGCTATTAGTTGAAATGCTCCTATAATTAATGCATCTCTATATGTAATTTCTAATGGGTCTGTTACTCTTGGCTCTGTTTTTCTGCTTTTATGCCAATTTTCTATAAAAATAAATGCTATACCAAATACTATTAATGCTATTGCTATTACTGTTGGGTTGTAAAATAGCTCGTTTATTTTTTCGTCAAACAATATTCCTATTATTGCTGCTGGAATACATGCTACCAAAATTTTACCCCACATGCCCATTATGTTTTTATCTACATGTGATAATATTCCTGTTTTTTTATAACCTTTTCCCTTTTTATTTGTAAATGGAAAAATGTTCTTCCAATACATTACTACTACTGCTAAAATTGCACCAAATTGTATTACTACTTCAAACATATCAAAAAAGTTTTCTGATACATTGTTAAAACTTAAGAATTGGTCTAATAAAATTAAATGTCCTGTACTGCTTATTGGTAACCACTCTGTAATTCCCTCTACTATACCAAATATAATTGAAATTAAAATGTCCACTTTTGTTCCTCCTATGTTATTATTTTTTATATTAATATATTCTAACTTATTATAATTATCACATCATAATTCTACACTCAATGGTACTTTTTAATAAACCCTCGAATTTTTCTGCATCTGCTCTTGTTCCTATTATTGTACCATAATGAATTGGAATAGCTATTCTTGGCTGTATTTCATTAATAAATCTTGCTGCTTCTATAGCATCCATTGTGTATTTTCCACCCACTGGTACAAAAGCCACATCGCACTCTACTTGTATATTATCTTCGTTCATGTCTGTATCTCCTGCAATGTAATATGATGCACTTCTTATTTCTAGTATATAGCCTACCCAATTACTAGATTTTGGGTGAAACTGAGATTTTACATTATAAGCTGGTACTGTTTCAAAATTCATGCCATGAATTTGATACCTCTTATTTGGTTCTACTATATTTATTTGATGTTCTTTAAATCCCATTTTTAAACATTGTGTATAACCATCTTCTGTTATAACAATTATTGTATTTTGGTTTCTTATTTTTTGTATGTCCTCTGGTGAAAAATGGTCATAGTGTGTATGTGTTACAAATATAATGTCTGCATCTTTTGGTTCTTCTGTAAGGTTATATGGGTCTATATAAATAACTCTATCTCCTGTTATTTTTATACTACTATGTCCTAAAAGTTTAAATTCCTCTAACATAAACTTCCTCCTTATTCTTTTGTGAGCTACTTTATATCTTACTTTTAATAAGCTTTATTGTCAATATTATTAGAGTAATTTATAAAATATTAATATTCGCAAATCTTAAAAACAACTCTGAATCATACTATATAAGTAGATGTTTTAATACTAATTCAGTAATTTAGTTGTTATCTAGATTTTCTGTAATTTTGCTACAAAAAATCCTTCCATTGTTTTGCTTGGCAATATTCTAATTGCTTTATCTACTGAATTATTTGTGTTGTCATTAAATGCTGGAATTGCATCTTTTATTTCTATATTTATATCTAACAATTTTATGTTTAAGTTTTCTAGTGCCCAGTTTAAAACTGCTTCGTTTTCTTCTTTGTTTAATGTACATGTTGAATATACCATAATTTCATTTTGCTTTAAAGCTGTATATGCACTTTTGAATAGCTTTTTCTGTAATTTTGCTAAGTCTCTTACTGTTTTTTCTGACCAATTTTTATATGTTATTACACTTCTTGCATCAAAACGACCTTCTCCGCTACATGGTGCATCTAATAAGACTTTGTCAAAGCAGTTCTCGTAGTTTTTGCCTAATAATTCCCCTCTACCATTTATTACTTCTATAATGCTAGCACCTTGAACTTCCACATTATATTTTAGCCTTTCACATCTAATTTTGTCTAACTCGTTTGCAATTATCTGTCCCTTATTTTCCATAAGTGCTGCCATTTGTGTGGTTTTACTACCTGGTGCTGCAGTTAAGTCCAATACTTTTTCGCCTGCTTTTGGGTTTAATACTATTGGTGGAACCATACTTGGCAAACTTTGTATGTAAATATACCCTTTTTCATATATGTCTAGCTTTTGAATTTCTTTTTCTCTTACATTTTTAATTATTAGTGCATCATTGTACCATGGTACTCTTTCAAATTTTATGTTGTTTTCTTTAAAATATTTCATTAGGTCTTGAATATTATATTTTATTGTGTTTACCCTTAAAGTAGTATATCTGTCACTTAACATAGCTGAAACTACTTTATCTACTGTTCCTGGCGAAAACATATTGTACATGTTTTCCATAAATTTTTTAGGCAACTTTTCTCTTGCTTCTTGTATTGATAACATTAAATACCTCTTTTTATATATTTCTATTTGTTAAAATTATATTTTTTCTGCTAAAAACAATAATTTTAAAATCCTATTATTTTATTATACATTTCAATTGCGAAATTATCTGTCATGCCTGAAATATAGTAAATTATAGCCTTGCTGTAATCTTTTTCATCTGTTATATCAAATAAAGCTTCATTTTTACTTATTTCTTGCCTTTCATTTTTCCAATATTTAGATAACCACTCTTCAAAATTATTTAAAATATCTGGATAAAATTTCTTCATAGTATTTATTTTATTTAATGTGTTTTCTCCATCATACGTATTTTTTAATGTATTGTAAATTTCATTTAATACTAATTCAAAATATCTTGACGATGGTCTTAATCTTTCAGATAAATATATATGTTCATAATTAAATTTCTTTAGTTCGTTCATTAAATTAAACATTTCATTTGAAAAGCATAGACCTTTTTCTGGCGAAGAATTTTCGCATAGGTCTTTTATTAAATTGTTTATTATAATAGTATTGTTTATAACTTCGTCATTGTTATTTTTTAGTATTTTATATAAATCTGATAATTGCTTATCTAAAATTCCTAATGTTATTGCATCTTCTATATCTCTTCCTATATATGAGATTTTATCTGATACTTTTACTACACAGCCTTCCCATGTATATGGTGCATATTGGTTTGGATGTTTATATTCTTTTAAATCTATACACTCTGTTCTTGGTACAAGTGCATTTTCGTCTATTTCACCACAGTGTGATATTATTCCATCTCTAACTCCATATGTTAAGTTTAGGTTTTGTTCATTTTTTAGGTTGTCTTCTAGTAATTCTATTTTATCTACAAAGTCTAGCCCATTTTTTTCGTGCCAAAATTTCTCTCCTATATCTCTTTGTGAAATATTAGATAATACTCTTTCTCCTTCATGTCCAAATGGTGCATGTCCTAAGTCATGTGCTGTTGCTATTGCTTTTGTTAAATCTATGTTTAGCCCTAAATATTTTGCTATTGTATGGCTTATGGATTCTACATATGTAACATGTTCTATTCTTGTACATATATGGTCATTTTCTGGAGAGAAGAATACTTGTGTTTTGTGTTTCATCCTTCTATATGCTGTAGAGTGTATTATTCTTGTGTAATCTCTTTCAAATTCTGAGCGTATATCGTTGTTACGTTTATATAATTCTTGTTTTCTTTTTATTATGTTGTTCCATTTTTCGTTTTTCTCTGTTGTGGCAACATTTTCAAATAAGTTTCTCAATATAGTTCTCCTTTTTTATAATTTTTCTTTATACATTTCTGCTTGGCTTAACATATGACCTATGTTTCCTTCTCCAGCAAATTTATCTAAATCAAAAAAGTTTTCGTTTTTGTCCATCCAACATAGTTTGTTTACTTCTTCAATTAGTTCCACTTCTTTATTAAGCTTTCCTGCATACATTTCTAGTTCTATTCCTGATATTTCATATTCAAAATTCATAATATGTGTTAATGAAATATCGTTATTTGTTATTCCTGTTTCTTCTTGCAATTCTCTATATGCTGCATGTAGTTCGTTTTCGTTTTGCTCTACATGGCCACCGACTAAGTTGAATTTTCCTTTATATGGTTCTTTGGCTCTTTTGCACATTAGTACTTTATCTCCTGCTTGGTTATATACTAATATTACATTTAATTTTTTCATGTTTTTACATCCTTTCTTTTAATTTGTTTACTACATTTCCATATACATAAAAGCTTCCTATTACAAATATTGTATAGCCTTTATAGTTTTTAATTGTGTATTCTATTGCGTCTTCTATTTCTTTAACTTGTACATTAGCATTTTTTACAATGTTTTTAGCAGTATCTGCTAATATTTCTCCTTGTACATATTTTTCTTTGTCATTTCCATTTGTAAAAATATATATTGCATCTTTATATTGTGATAACAACTCTTCTAACATCCCATGGTAATCTTTTCTTTTTAAAATAGAGATAATAAATACTTTTTTACTTTCTTTGTAATACATATTAATTGTATCTTTTAAATTGTAAATTGCAGATTTATTATGTGCTCCATCGTATATAATAGTTGGATTATCATGTAATTTTTCAAACCTTGCTTTATGTACAACTGTTTTTAGTCCGTTTTTTATATTTTCTTCGGTAATTTTATAACCTTTATTTTTTAATATTTCTATACTTTCTATGCAAGTTGGAGCATTATATACTTGCTTTTTACCTTTTAAATTTACTAGTATATCTTTATAATT
>CAJMQM010000042.1 GCA_905215615.1 uncultured bacterium
AAAAATTGGGTGTGCTGCCAGAGGCGCCAGAAAGCCGAAAAGTATGCTTATGGCAGCAACACAGTTTTTATGCTTTGGAGAATATATGTTATACAGAGGAACCAATTCTTATAGTATAAATTCTTGTGATACAATAGAAATATTTTATAATATAAGAACAGACTTAGACAAGCTTAAATATGCTACACACATAACTAAAATAATAAATGATGTAACAGATGAAAATCAAAATACATATAAAATTTTACAACTATTTTTAAATACACTATATATGATTTCAGAAACAGACGAAGATTTAGATTTTATAATTTCTGTATTTAAAATAAGATTAGCATGTTTACTGGGATTTATGCCAATAATAAATAAATGCACTTCATGTGGAGAAAATGGGGCAGACGAATATTTTAGTTTTGTAGATAATGGTTTTAAATGTGAGGCTTGTGCAAGACAAGATAAAAGTGCAATAAAAATAAGTAAATCTACAGCAAATGCAATAAAATACATAATATTGGCAGATGCAAAAAAAATATTTTCTTTTAATATAGCAGAAGACAACAGAAGAGAATTAGAAATAATAGCAAAATTATATTTAAATGATAAATTAGATAAAGAATATAAATTAGAAGATTTGTTTTAAATAATTTATACTAAAAATAAATAAAAAATGCTGAAAAATACAGATTATTATAGGAAAATAATCTGTATTTTCAGGTAATTTTAGAATTAAGAAAATATTAACAATAAAGTGCTATAAAAAGCAATTTATTTATTTGACATTTGTTGTAGTAAAATGGTATAATAAATCAGTTAATAAACGTTTTGAGGGAGATATTATGAGTAAAGTAATAAAGTTTGGTGTAGGTTTCGTTACAGGAAGACCTAATATATGTAAGCTTATAAATAACACATATAAGCATTTAGTAGAACAAGTAAATAAGTCAGATGTAAAAATAGAATTAACAATTTTTGTATTGTTTGACTTACAATATCAATTTACAACTAGAATAGACTTTTATGGGCTTATGCCAGATGTTTATAAAAATGTTAATGTTAAATATATAACACCAGAAGATTTAGAAGAACAAAAAAAGATGTTAATAGGAAAAGAAATACTAACAAAAAAAGAAGCAGATTTATTTTTGGGGTATGGTTATGCAAAAGGCAGAAATACAATAATGTATTATGCTTTAAAAAAGAATATTGATTACCTTCTATTTTGGGATGATGATGAATACCCAGTAGCATGTGCAAAGGAAGAAGACGAAGAAGAAATTACTTGGATTAAGCAAGACAATGTATTGGATTTTATTAATTATATAAAAAAAGCAGATGTAGCATTAGGGCATAAATGTGGGTATGTTTCACCTATACCATATATAGAATTAAAAGAAGACATAAACGAAGATTTATTTAAAGATTATATAGAAGCTGTATCAAATGAGGCTATTTCATGGGAAGGAATAAGAGAGCAGTTAGTAAAATATAATGGATTTAGGTATGTTTCTAAACATGACTTAGAAGAAGCGAAATCTAGAGAAGTAAAATTCGATGGATTTGGCAAATGGGTATTAGGTTCACCACTTTGTTTAAACCTTACACACTTAGATAAAATACCATCTTTCTATAATCCAGAAGGAGCAAGAGGAGAAGATGCATTTTTCTCTACATGGTTAGAAAATTCAAAAGTAATGGAAGTACCAGTATATCATTTCCATGATGCGTTTTTAAAATATACTAATATATTAAATGAAAAATACCCTAAGAAATTAAGAAAAATAAAAATGGAAGATGACCAAACAACAGAAAGATTTATAAAAGCTTCAATAGGATGGATAAGATACAAACCATTATATATCTATTTAACAGATAAAAAACATTATGCAGAAAAAATAGACCAAATACGTGAAAAGTTAAAAGTAAGTATACCAGAAGTTAATAAATTATTTGCAAATTCAGACTTAAATATATTATTACCAGAACTAGAAAAGTTTAATGCAAGCGTAAAGAAAGATTATGACGATTATATAAAAACAGATGAAGCTTGGAAAAAAGTTAAAGCAGCTATGTCTAAAGAATAAATTTGGAGGTAGAGTATGGAAAATAAAAAAATAAGTGTTATTATTCCAGTTTATAACAAAGAAAAGTATGTTACTAAAACAATAGAAAGCGTACTTAATCAAACTTACAAAAACTTAGAAATTATAATTATAAACGATGCTTCAACAGATAATTCGAAAGCTATTTGTGAAAGCTTTAAAGACGAAAGAATTGTAATGATAAACAATCCTAAAAATTTAGGTGCAGGTGCAACAAGAAATTTAGGACTAAGCAAAGTTACAGGTGATTTTATATCATTTGTAGATGCAGATGACTATATATGCGAAGATTACTACGAAACATTGTATAAAATGATAGAAGATAATAATGCAGATATAGCAGAGTGCGACTTTAGAAGAGTAAAGGACTATAACTTCGATTTTGCAAAACCTGAAAATGAGGAAATACGTATTACAAATAATGTAGAAAAGTTAAAAGAACTATATAGCGAAGATGAAGACGAATATGTTAAAACAGTAGTAATATGGAATAAAATTTACAAAAAGGAATTATTTAATGGTGTACAATACCCTATAGGAACATGGCTTGATGACGAATATGTTACTTATAAATTAATATACCCAGCTAAGAAAATTGCTAGCACAAATAGAGTTATGTATGCATATTTACAAACAGATAGTAGCATTATGAGAAGCGGTTATAAAGAGCGTAGAGTATATGATATATTATGGTCATATGAGCAAGCATATTATTTCTTTAAAGAAAAAGGAAACAAAGAATTAGAGCAAACTGTATTATTAAAACATGAGTTTTACTGTATAGAGCTTGCACAAAAAACAATAAAATCTGATGCAATGACAGATAAAGATGGAGTTATTTATTCTATTAAGAAAAACTTCGAAGAAAAAGCTACTTTTGTAGATATGTCAGATGAAAAAATAAGAAAGAAAATAGAAGACATAAGACAAGAAGTATACAGTATACTTAGAACGAAAACTTTAAAATTAAATAGAGAACAACATAGATATACAGACAAGAAGCAACAAATAAAAGTTCTAAACATAAAAGACGATATAGAAACTATTGAGGAAATTATAAATACAAAGAAATCATTATGTAGATATGGAGATGGCGAATTTCTTATTGTATTTAAAGGAAAAGTTGGTTTCCAAGACAGCAACTCTAAATTAGCAGAAAGACTAAGAGAAATTCTAGTTTCTAACAATGAAAACGTAATGGTTGGAATACCACTACAATTAAAAAATAAATTAGATATTTATAATAATTATGCAGAATTTTATTGGAGAGAATACAATAAACGTAATATATTAAAAATATTTACAATATTAGACGAAAAGAAAACATACTATTCTAGTCAATTTACTAGATTTTATATGGACATGAAAGACAAGAGTGGATGTGGTGAAAAAGCAGAAAAATTAAAAGGAATTTTTAAAGATAAAGACTTACTTATAGTAGAAGGCGAGCAATCAAGACTAGGTGTAGGAAACGACTTCTTTGATGGAGCAAAATCAATTCAAAGAATTCTATGTCCTCCTAGAAATGCTTTTGATAAATATGACGAAATATTAAAAGCTTGTTTAGAATTTAGTAAAGATAAACTTGTAGTTATTGCTTTAGGACCAACAGCAACTGTTTTAGCATATGACTTAGGAGTTCAAGGCTACCAAGCATTAGACTTAGGACATATAGATATAGAATATGAGTGGTATTTAAGAAATGCAGATAGAAAAATACCAATAGAAAATAAATATGTTAATGAAGCAGGTGGCTATTTAGGAGATACAGAAATTAATGATACTAAATATCTAAATAGTATAGTAAAAAGAATTAATTAAAAAATAATTTTATAACCTTGTATTTTAAACTAAAATACAAGGTTATTTTGTGATATGAAAGAGAATAAATAAAATAATTATTTATTCTCGATTCGATTGTAAAAAGGGAAATTTTATATTGTGTCTTTGGAAAAATAAGTAAACATAACTAAAAAATGTAAAATTTAAATTATGCCTTAAAAGTGGCTTGAATACTAAAAAATATGAACATAAAAATTTTCAAAAAAGGTTTACATTACAAGAAATTTTTGATATAATACATATGTTAATTAAATAAATTTATAAAGGTGGGAGGAAAGTGAAAAAATATGTAGTCAAAAAATACGAGGACAATGAAATAATGGAATACAAAATTAAAAATTTTATTGTCAACATTTTATCAGTAGAACATGGACATGAAGAGTGGAGAGAAGCTTATTTAACAGAAGATTATAGCAGGGATAATTTAGTAGTCTTGTATATTCAAGATGATAATGATGATGTTATTGCAACTATGTCATTAGATATCGAAAAACAAGACTCAGGAAAATTAAGAAGTGTATGCTGTCATCCTGAGTATAGAGGACTAGGACTGTCAGGCGACTTGTTAGATAGTATATTTGAAGTCGCGAAGGAAATGAATTTAAGGAAAATTACATTAGATACTTATAGTAACATGCAAAGAGCAATTGCGTTTTACCATAAACATGGTTTTGAAACAATATATGAAGAACCATATGGAGAACAAACAAAATACATGCTTGAAACAGCAGTGTAACTAAGTAATAAGTATTAAAATATTATTTCTAAAACAGCTATAATAAAAAGAGGTTAAAAATGTATTTAATAGTGGGACTTGGAAACCCTGGAAAAGAGTATGAAAATACTAGGCATAACATGGGTTTTAAAGTATTAAACAAACTATCAGAAGAGTATAATATACCTATTACCAAAAACAAATTTAATGGGAAATATGGAACAGGTACAATAGAAAATGAAAAAGTAATTTTGTTAGAGCCACAAACTTATATGAATCTTAGTGGAGAAGCTATTAAACCAATGCTAGATTTTTATAAAGTGGCTCCTTCAAACTTACTTGTTATTTATGATGACATGGATGTTGAACCAGGCAAAATAAAAATTAGAATTAAAGGTGGACCTGGATCACATAATGGCATGAAATCAGTAGTAACTGAAGTAGACACAGAAGATTTTCCAAGAATAAGAGTTGGAATAGGTCAGCCAATTATAAAATTAGCAATGATAGACTATGTTATAGGCTATGTTCCAGAAGAAGAACTTAAATTATTAGGCGAAGGAATTGAAAAAGCAGAAAATGCAGTAGTAGAAATTATAAAGCATGGTATAGATTATGCAATGAATAAGTTTAATTAAGCTTATATAAAGAGAGGAAATGTATGCAGGAATTAATAATAAACAGTAATGGAGAAAATAAACGAATTGCACTTGTAGAAAATGGCAAACTTATAGAAAGATACGAAGAAAGACCAGATATGCATAGACTTGAAGGAAACATATATATTGGAAAAGTAGAAAATGTTTTACAAGGTATGCAAGCTGCATTTGTTAATATTGGGGAAGAAAAAAATACATTTATGCATATAAAAGATGTTATTCCAAAAGTTAGTAATGAAACAGGTAATAAAAACGAGTTATTAAGCAAATATGATATAAAAGATTATATTAAAGTAGGTATGCCAATTTTAGTACAAGTAAAAAAAGATAGCACAAATAAAAAAGGTGCAAGAGTATCTACTAATATAAGTTTGCCAGGAAGATTTGTTGTACTTTTACCAGATACTAACTTTATAACAATTTCTAAAAAAATAACAGATACAAATAAAAGAAAAGAATTGCAAAAATTGGTCCAAAGCGAATTACCAAAAAACTATGGTGCTATTGTTAGAACATCAGCTGAAAATAAAGATGCAGAACTTATACAAAGAGATGTAAAAAGCTTGGTAAAACTATGGGAGCTAATTAAAGAAAATGCTAAAAATATAGAGCAAGAAAAAAAATTTGAGCCTACTTTAATTTATGAAAATGAAGGAATTATAGGTAAACTATTAACAGACTTAATTGATCAAGATTTAGAAAGAATAATAACAAACGACAAAAATATATATAGTAAAATTTCTAATATTTTAGAGCAAACTGGTGCTAGCAATATAAAACTAGAAATAAGAGAAAAAGATAGTGTATTAGATTTATACGACTTAGAAAATCAAATAGAAAAAGCAAAAAGTAGAAAAATATGGCTTAAATGTGGAGGATTTATTACAATAGACAAAACAGAAGCACTAACAGCCGTAGATGTTAACTCTGGGAAATATATTGGTGGAAAAGACTTAGAACAAACAGTATATAGAGTAAACAAAGAAGCTACTTTAGAAATTGCAAAACAGCTTAGATTAAGAGACATTGGCGGAATTATTATAATAGACTATATAGATATGGAAAAAGAAGAAACAAAGAAGAAAATACTAGAAGAACTAAATGAGTGTTTAAAAAAAGATAGGTCAAAAACTCAAGTGATTGGATTTACACCTTTAGACTTATTAGAAATGACACGTAAACACATGTGTAGCAATGATTAGAAAGCAAATTTTAGACCGCGTGGTCTATAATTTGCTTTTTTTGGAAATAAATTATAAAATAAACATATTCTTAAGATTATTTTGAAAGGAAGCTATTTAATGAAAAAATCAAAAAGAAAGCTTTATGAAGGCGAAGTTTTAAACGATTATAGGGAATTGGTAGAAAGATATAAGAATAGGTATGCCAATAATGTTGTTTTTGAATATAAAAAAGAAGTTCACGATAAAGAACATATAAAAATAACATATGCAAAATTTGCAAAAGACATAGAAGCATTAGGTTCTAGTTTACTTAAATTAGAATTAAAAAATAAACGAGTAGCAGTAATTGCACCAAATAGATATGAGTGGTGTGTAAGCTATTTAGCAGTAGGAACTGCAGGACTTACTATTGTTCCATTGGACAAATCATTACCAAATAACGAGATAAAAAGCTTAATAACAAGAAGCAAAGTAGATGCTGTTATTTTCGATAAAAAATATTCTGAAACATTTAGCAAAATTAAAAAAGAAAATTCATCTGAGTTAAAATACTATATTTGTATGGACAATACAGAAGATTTTATGAAATATTCCGAACTATTAGAAAAAGGAAAAGAAATATTAAATTCAAGTGATAATGAATATAACAACATAAAATTAAATCCAAATGAAATCTCAA
>CAJMQM010000043.1 GCA_905215615.1 uncultured bacterium
TCATAGCTTTAAATAGTAAACAGTCGTTATCTTTCAATTCTCCCATTCCGTCGTAAGCTTCTTCTGGTGGATCTATTCTTTTTCCATCTTTATTAATTCTAAAAATCAATATTGCTTGAAACAAACCGCTTCCTATCATATATTTTGGATATAACATTTGTAATACTATTCGCCATTCTTCATTTGTTACATCACTTATATTTTTATTTACTATTTCTTTTATTTTTTCTTCTGTAAAGTCATAATATCTATATCTAATTTTTTCTACTCTCTTTTTATCTTCTTCTTTATAATTTAACATTTCTATTCCCCCTTATATTTATTTTTTTTTAGCATTTCAATATTAAAGCATTTTTCACAAACTCCGTAACCTATGCCAACTTCATTATGTATTTCATAAGATGTATAACTATCTCCAGCTTTAATCTTTTTACCACAATGTGCACAATTTATTATTTCTTCCATATTATCAGCATATATTTTTACATTCCACTCATCCGGTACACGGTATTTTTCGTATTTATGTTTTTCATAATTCCATTTGTTTAATATTGTTGTTTTTTCTTTATAGTTTACACAATTTGCTTTTCCATTAATGTTTATTCTTATATTGCATAAATCTTTATCATTTAATCTGTTTTCACATTTGCTGCAAACCTCTTCTACATATTCTTTATCATTCATAAAAGATCACTCCTATAAAAATATTACTCTTTCTGGTTTTACTTCTGTTTTAGGTGGCTTTACAACTTCTTTTACCATTCCTAAATCAAATTTTGTAAAACACTCATTATATCCGTATAGCATGTCCTTATATAAAAACATGGTTTTATTTACTTGCTTAACAAATATGTATTCATGATTATTTTTACTAAATATCTTTGTACTCCCATAATCTTTTTACCTTCCTATTTCCTTAATTATTCTATCTATTGCATACGCATATTTATAATTTGCATTTCCTCTTCCTTTTAATTGTTCACTCCAGAATTTTAAAATATCTATATTAAATTCTAAATCATCGTTATATTGATGATTTTCTAAAAAATATTCATAGCCCCATCTGCTTTTCTCTTCTGCTGTCATATTCTCTTCTAATACTTTTTCAATTACATTTTTTAATTTTTTGTTTTCCTCATCTAATACATGATCTGTTGTCATTACCCAACATTTTTTTAATACTTCTTTATCTTCTTTTGTCATCTATTTCTCCTAATCTATAAGCAATTTCTCTTGCTTCGTTCATTGTTATACAACTATTAATTGCAGCATTTGCTAACATTTTAAAACTCTTTTCAAGTTCCGTATCTTTATAAAATTTCACTCCTACATTCTTAGGAACTGCAATTATATTATCTTTTTTGTTATTAAATATTATTGGCTCTTTTTCTTCTTCCTCTTCTAATAAATGCGGTAATTCTAGCCCTGATATTCTTTTTATTTTCTTAAACATCTTTTTCATGATTACTTAACCTTCTAAAATCAACATTGATCCACACTTCGCTAACCATATCTTCAATTTTTGCTATTCCTCTTCTTGATAATTGCAAGCCACAGTCAGAACTTATATTTGTTTTCTCTTCTTCATCTCTAGTTTCTTGTAATTCTCTTAATGCTTCTATACATTCTTTTTCATTTGAATAATCATACTTGCAATAATAATTATCATGATTACAAACCATATATTCTAAATCTAGTATTGAATATTCAAATGTTTTTCTAGGGTTATACGGTCTTGCTATAATTATAAAATTATCGTTTCTAGCAATAACTTTAAATCTTTTTTTCTGCCCTTTCCAACCTATTTTAGCTTCTGGTATTGCAAATAAACTTAATATTTCTTTTAGTGTATAGTCCTTGTCAAGTTTAAATACTTCTTTTTCATCTTTATACTTGCTATATACTCTTTTTAACATTTCTTCCACCTTCCTTATGGTACTTAAATATTTTTTCTATTTTTTTTTAATTGCTTTTTTAATGAAAAACTATGTATTATTTTATATTCCTTAAATATTGCTGCATGTTCTACTTCAAATGTTGTTGCTGGAGAATTTGCTAATAATTTTTCTATTGGCTCTCTTTTAGTTTCTGTTCTATCTAAATCAGCAATTAAAATATTTTTATTATTATAAATTATAATTTTACTCATTTTTACCATTCCTAACTCATAAACATACTTGTTTGCCCATTTGCTAATATTCCTTCTAATCTATCAACGCTTATTTTATGATATTCTGGATCTATTTCTATACCTACATATTGCCTGTTTAATTCTTTTGCAGCAACACAGGTTGTCCCGCTTCCACTAAATGGATCAAATATAATTTCATTTTCTTTACTAGAATTAATAATTAAATTTTTTATTATATTAATTGGTTTAATTGTAGGGTGCTTAAATTTATCTTTATCGCTTTTATTAGCAGTAGTTATATAAAATTTATGTTTTGTTTCATATTCTCCACCTAAATACGCCCCGTTTTCTCTAGCATATATACAATACTCTGTATCTGGTAAATAAGAATTATTTATAGTTGGCGTAGGGTTTGTTTTATGCCACGTTAATATATCTGTACTGCAATTTATATTTTCAAAATAATGTAATATTTTACTAACTTGTTTTTTAGAACACCATATATAAATATTAATTTTTTTCATAACTCTTACTAATTCATCTAGTATTTCAAGTTCAAATCCATTTGAAATATGATTTAATTGTTGTCTTTGTCTTTCTTTGTTCGCAGATATTCTTAACCTTTCTGTGTCTTTTGTGCTTTTACCTTTTTCATGATATAGGCTTATATATTCTTTTCTATAATTTCTTCTTTTTGTTCCAAAAGCACCTGCTCCGCTTCCTGTATCAAATTCATAAGGTGGATCCATAATAACTAAATCTATGCTATCATCTGGTATTTGTTTTATTAATTCGTAGCTGTCGCCTAATGTTATTTTGTTTAGTAATTCATTAAATGAAGTACCGGTGTGTGTGTGTGTGTGTAGAGTATCAGCACTTACAGAGTTTTTATTTTCTATGTTGTTCATTATTAAATTCATCCTTCCTTGTAATCTCTATTCCTAAAGGTCTTTTAATAAAATTTTCACATGCTTCTTGCTGCGGTTTTTCTATTTTGTTACAAAAAGGATATTTCCCACAATTAATACATTTCATATATTTATTCCCCTTAGTATTCTTCAATTTTTATATACATTCGTGGCTTTTCTGCATATTTCTTTTCTACTTCTAATTTAATAACCTGTGTATCATCTTTAAATGCAAATTTGTTCATTCCATCTAGTACAATTTTTACAATGTTATCTATATCTGGCTTTTTGGTTGGGCTTATATTGTTTGATAACATTTCCGCTTCTTTCTTCTTACTTGTACTTTTAGGTATTTCAAAATAAGCAATTATTGATACTTTTACCCTACCTTCTATTGGTTTAAAATTAGGATAATTCATGCAAAACCATTGTCTTAATGAATATTCATATAACTTTGTTTTTGTTGGTGTATATGCTCTACCCGTTCTTGTATTCATTCTAGGTCTTGCTTTTCCTTGTATGCTTTCCAACATTTCAAATTCATAAATCATTTGTAACACCTCTTCTAATTTTCTGGCATTATATATATTGCCTTTGTTGGTAGTGGAGTAAATTCTGATAAAAAATCAGTTACTATAATACCTTGCTTTTCTAATTCTTTTTGCTTTTTTAATAATTCTTTTTCCGGCATATACATTTTGAATTTTAATATGCCTTTAAGCTCTCCCACTTCCTTTTCTATCATTTCATTAAATACCTCAATAGCTCTTTCTAAGCTATTATAAGTTGCTATAATACCCTCAATATCATTTGCATAATTTATTACAATATTGAATTTATTATCTTTCTCTGTATCTATCATTATGAAATTTATCTTTTCTGTATCAATTCTTGTATTTCTTTTTTGGCTAATTATCAGCATATTATAATACCTCTACTTTCTTTTTAATATTTACCCGTGTCATTTCCATAATTTTTTTCTGTTTTTATAATCCACTCTTCCATTGCTTTTACTACATCTGCTCTATTAGCATTTGAAACATACATTAATTGTCCTTCTTCATTAAATTTAAAAGCTAAAACTACAAAACCAAAGTCTTTTGGCAAATCCGCTTCAACTTTTTTCGCAATTCCTTGCAACTTTCCTTTTACTATTTCCTCTTCTTCCATTACTTTTTATTCTCCTTCTTCAAATATTTTTAATACTGGTTTTAAGCATTTGTTATGCAATGCCATTTCTATATCGCCATGTTTAGTAACAATATGTCTAAATGTAACTACTCCCACTGTCATATCTTGTTTTTTATCTAATATTTTTATTTCTTCTTCGCAGTAATCACATTTATAGTAGCTGTACTCTTTCATTGGCTTACTATTCACTAAATGGCTAGCCTCTTCTTTTGGCTTCATTTTTGCATAAATAGGTACAGCACCACGCCTTGATAATTCTGATATACTTCTCATTTTAATACTCCTAATTCATAAATTCGTATATTGTTTCTGTGTCATATTGTGTACTTAATTCGGTTTGATCTAATGATGTTAAAATACACTTTTCAAAATAAGCCCTTGGTTTCTGTATTTTAGTTTTTGTATTAGCAACTGCAAATTGTTGCAAGGCATAGAATAATTTTTTTGAATTAAGTTCCTCGACTTTAGGCTTGGTTTTTAAATCTATATACATTTCTCTTAAAATATTTTTTATTTCAACAGCTAATGCTGGATCTAATTTATGTAGTTCACAATTAGATACAATACGTTCAAATTCCATCTCGTCCATCTCATCCATCTTTAGATTTTCATTTTTTGCTTTTTTGTGATCAGAAGGATAGATAGATTTTATTTTATTTAATTTAATTTTATTTAATTTAATTTCATTTAATTTGCATAATTTTGCATACACTTTTTGACTTTTTGCATTGCATTTGTATTTCTTTTGTTTTGCATTTGCATTGCTTTTGCAATAACCTTTTATGCACTTGCATTTTTTTGTATTATTTTTTTTGTCTTTGTCTTCTGTTTTTTCTTCATCTTTATTCCATCTAGCATTTGCTGCTTGTCTTCTTTTCTCTTTTAAGTCTTCGTATTTTTCCATTCTTCTTAAAAAACTTTCAGACCAAAACATACCATTTTTAGAATTAAATAAACCGTTCCCGCTTTCACTATCTTTATATTCATTAATACAGTCATCTACAAATTTTTCTACGTCTATTGTTGTCCCCGTTTGCATTTTAATTGCCCTGTATGTATTTTTATTTAAAGTTAATTTATATGTAGATTCATTTCTTAACATTTCTAATATAGCCCAATACAAACCATACCCGTTCTAAACCATAATCACAACGCATAGATAATATTTTAGGATCTGTTAGTGCGTTTGAATCATGACTAAAATAATACGCGTCTTTATTTGCCATTATTAATTACCTCCCTTCTTTAAGATTTTAAATTGTGTATTAAAGTATGGTTTCTATTTCTTCTTTTACTTTTTCTTTCAACAAAAATAGCAAAGCAGCATTATCAATTTTATAGGTAACGTTAAAATAACTATTTACATTCGTATTCTCGTAAGTATACGACATTGCTTTTCTAACGCAATTTACTGTTGTTTTATATTCTCTTGCTAACATAAAATATAATTCCATTGTTTTTAGTTCTTGTCTTTTATGTATTTCTATATCTAAAGTCATTACAATAGCTTTTAGCCAATATTTATAACCTAAACAATGTAATTTCATACCTATATCTTTTAATAACTGTTTTGCTATTTCTTCTATTTGTTGTACTGTTACAACTCTATTTATAGTATTGTTTATTAAAACTTCACTTACTTTTTCCATTGTCGTTTATTCCCCTTTCTATATAATATTAAGGTATCTTTTGTGCCTATCTATCGTCGTCGTCCATATATTTGTTCCACTTTTCCTCTTCTCTAGCTGCTATCATTATGCAGCATGTTAAGTATCCTAAAACAAAGCCTAAAATAACACCAATTATAAACTTTATCATTTTTCACACCTCTACTTTCCTGTACTTCCAAATCCTCCTGTTCTTTCCGCTTCTGCTGTATCATTATCTACTTTTGCATATTTCATAAATATACCTTGTCCTAGTTTTTCGCCCGCTTCTAAAGTAACATCTTCATTAAGCATATTATAGAAAACAAATGCCATTTCCCCCTCATTATCAGCATTGTTATAGTAATCACTATCTACTACACCAACACCATTTAAAATTATTAAACCTTTCTTTTTAGGGTTACTACTTCTATTAAATAGGAATAATGCCTCATCTTCTGGAAATTGTGCTTTTATTCCTGTTGGTATCATTGTTATTTCATGTGATTTACAAACCACTTTATTAGGGTTAAAGAAATCATAACCAGCACTATTTTTTGTACTTCTTTCTGGTAATTTTAATAAACTACCTTCTTTCATATTTTCAACAAATTCAAATTTTCTCATTTTATACCTCCTAATTTTTATTGACTTCTAGCGTTATTTCTGTTAAAATAACAATAAGAATGTTTATATAAACGTTTTAAAAAGAGTTTACTTATATACTTTGACCAGTGTGTGAGCTAGGCTCTTTTTTATTTGTGTTTGTTAATTCTTGTATTTTATCTGTTACCATTTCTGCAATTTTATGTAAAAATGCTTTTTCGTTGTTATATGTGTTACATGTTGCAAATGCTTTTATATTTCTTAAATCTTCAATACGATTCATTCTTTCTTCTACTAATCTATCTTCTAATTGTTTTATTTGTTTTTGTGCTTCTACTAAACCTTCGCCTTGCCTTGTAATTATTCTTCCGTAGAAACTATCATCATTACTATTTTCAACTGGCTTGCTTTTTGCCTCTTCTTTAAAATGTTTTCCCATTATTTTTTACCTCCCAACTGTTTTAAATTTTCTTTCATAATTTTTAATGTAGCTTTCATTCTATGTAATCTTTCATAATCTATTCGCAAATATCTACATTCGTTTAATAATAATTCGTAATATTCCATTTATTTGCCCTCCATTAACAATATTTTTATAGTTTGTCCTTCATATATTGTTGCAGAAGTCATATTATTTAATTTTTCTACTTCATATATGTATTCTCTTGGATCTTGATTTTCTAGTTTAT
>CAJMQM010000044.1 GCA_905215615.1 uncultured bacterium
AAGAAAAAATTTAAGCTTTAAATTAAATATATTAAAATTACTAATATTATTTAAGAAAGACTATAATAAATTCTTAACAAAAATAAGATTTGAGTAAAAATTTTATCTCAAATCTTATTTTTTATTTCTATAAAAATTAATATCTATAATTTTTAGTTTTACACTTCTTATTTTTGCTTATATTCCAAGTATTTTTTTAGCTCTTGCAACATCTTCTGAGTTTGCAGGTCTTACATCATTTAATTCATAATTTAGTCCAAGCTTTTCCCATTTACTTTTTCCTAGAGTATGGTATGGCAATACATCAATTCTTTCTATATTTAAATTAGATAAAAACTCCTTTAGTTTTAGTAAGTCTTCTTCTTTATCTGTAATGCCCGGAACTAGAACTTGTCTAATCCAAATACGTTTACCTCTTTCGTTTATATATTTAGCAAATTCTAACTCAAGTTTATTTGGCATGCCTGTGAGCCATTTGCAAGTTTCGTCATTAATTGATTTTATATCTAGTAAAAATATATCTGTTAAGTTAATTACTTTTTTTATTTTATCTGTTAATGCAACCATGCCAGATGTATCAATACATGTAGATATTCCAATTTTATGAAGTTCTGTAAAAAGTGCTATTAAGAAATCTGGTTGAAGTAGTGGCTCTCCTCCACTTACTGTAACTCCTCCACCAGAAACTTTCATATATTCTTTAAACTTCACTACTTGGTCTAGTATTTCTTTAACTGTATACATTTTTCCTGTTTTTGTATTCCATGTATCGCGATTTTGACAATACTTGCATTTTAAATTGCAACCTTGTGTAAATATAATAAATCTAATGCCTGGTCCATCTACTGCTCCGAAGCTTTCAAATGAGTGTATTCTTCCTGTTACTTCTAAATTATTCATAATCTTCCTGCTTTCTATATCTAAAGTTTTTTAACTTATTTGCTTATAAAATTTTTTTACAACATAATTACAAAAGCAAAGTTTTAAACATTTAATTCTTTCTAACTAGCTTTTTGGCAAATGTTGCAAAGTATATTATTCCCGAAATAATTACTATCATAGGTCCTGTTGGAATATTCCAATAGTATGATAATATTAATCCACAAATTCCCGAGAATACTGAGAATATTATTGATAGTAAATGATAGCTTCTCATGCTTTTAGCTATATTTCTACTTGCTGCTGCAGGCAATATTAATAGTGAATTTATTAATAATATTCCAATCCATCTAATTGAAATCATAACTATTACTGCAATTAAAACTACAAATATATTGTCTATTAATTTTATATTTATTCTCCTACTTTTTGCCAATGTTTTGTTTATGCTTACTACGTTTAATTTGTTAAACATAAAATACCAAAATAATATTACTGCTATAAATGAAATAAATAAGTATAATATTTCTGATGAATTTATGCTTAATATATCTCCTACTAAATAGCTTGAATATTTATTAAAACTACCTGTTTGTGCTAGTATTGCTAATCCTAGTGCTATTGCTATTGATGAAAATACGCTTATTATTGTATCTGCTCCATATGTTGTTTTGTTTTTTATAAAGTTTAACAATAGGGCAAATATTACCGCAAAAAATATCATAGATATGTTTATATTTGATATTCCAAGAAGCATACCTATGGCAATTCCTGTTAAAGCAGAGTGTCCTAATGCATCTGAAAAAAATGCCATTTTATTATTTACTATCATGGTTCCCAAAATTGCAAAAATTGGTGTTATTAATATTATTGCCAATAATGCATTTTTCATAAATGTATAATCTATAAATTCAAATGGTAGTATAAATTCTAATACTGCATATATTGCGTCCATTTTTCCTCCTATATTTGTCCAAATCTGCATTTGAATTCTAAACTTTCAAATACTTGCTCTGGAGTTCCCTCTTTTATTACTTCTTTATCTAGCAAAATTACTTTATCTGCATATTGCCTTGTTAAACCAAAGTCATGTGATACTAGTATAATAGACATGTCGTATTTATTTTTTAATTCTTGAAGAATATTATAAAAGTCTTTTGTTCCATTTTCGTCTATTCCTGATACTGGCTCATCTAGTATTAATAAGTTTGGTATAGGCTTTGTTGCAATGGCAAGTAAAACTCTTTGTAGTTCTCCACCTGATAAGTCCCCTATACTTTTATCTATTAATGAATCTGCTCCAAATAAGTTTAATTGCTCTTTTATTTCTTTATATAATTTTTTATCTTTCTTTAAGAATACTGGTATGTCTGAAGTACAAGATGCAAACATATCATATACTGTTGTAGGCATGTGTTTTTCTACATTTAGCTTTTGAGGCACATAACCAATTTTTATTTTTTTTGCTTTATTGTCTTTCATGTCCATAAATACTATGTTTCCTGTGTGTTCTACTTCACCTAGTATTGCTTTAAGTAAAGTGCTTTTTCCTGCACCATTTCTTCCAATTATTACAGTTAATTGACCACAATGAACATGTATACTAACATTTTTTAGTATTTCTTGTCCACCTATATTTACACTAATATTATTTATTTTTGTACAATGTAAACCACATGCATTTGTCTCTTTCAATGTTACACCTCTCTTAATTTCATTTCTTTTAACATTTGTAAGTTGTATTCTATATCATCAATGTAGGAATTTTCGCTATAATCTCCACCCATACCAGTTTTTAATTTATATATTTTCGCACCAGTTTCTGAAGCTATTGTTTCTGCATTTTGTGTATTGTCGTCTTCTCCAATTATAATAATTTTTATATTGCTTTCTTTTGCCTGGTTTATTATTTCTTTTAGCTTATCTGCTGATAATGTACTTTCTTCATGATCTGTTTCTACCATAATCATGTCTAAGTTTAAGTCTCTTCCTAGGTAAGCAAAAGCCTCATTTAAACAAATAGCTTTATCTCCACTTAAGTCTTTTAGTTCATTTTTATATTTACTATTTACCTCTTCTATTTTTTCTATATACTCAATAGAATTTTTCTTATATGCTTCTGAATTTTCTGGATTATATTTGCAAAGTTCTTCTGTTATATTTTCTACTTGTTTTTTATAATTTTCTATGCTTGTCCAAAGATGACCATTTTCTTCGTCTTCTTCTTTTATTATATCTGATATTCCATTGCTAGAATCAATTACTTTTATTTCTGAATATATTTGTAACAATTTTTCTGTAAAGTTTTCTATTCCTACGCCGTTTTCAATAAACACATCTGCATTTTCTAACTTTTTTACATCACTTGTTGCTAATGTGTAATCATGCAAACATCCCCCATTTACTTCTGCCATATTACTTAGTTCTATGTTGCTTGCGCCCTTAGTAATGTTTTCTGCCATTATATATACTGGGTAAAATGATGTTACTATTTTAAAATTATTATTGTCTTGTTCTTTCTCATTATCGTTATTTATATTTTTTGCACATAAAAATATAATTAATGCAATTATGCAAAATAAAACAATTCCCGCAATTATAATTTTCTTTTTCATATAATTTTATTCCTCATATAATATAATTATAATGTTTATTAAATATAAAGTTTATAATTATATTCTTTCTTTTTATTTTTTTATAAGGCTATAATTATTATAAAAATAAATTTGTGTAAAACTATAAAAGGTGTATTCAGCCTTAATATACTTATCAAACTTTTACTCTATTATTTTAAATAAGTTTTGTTTAATAATTTTTGCCCGATATTATTAGTATAGCATAGATTTTGTGAAATTACCATATTTTATACACATGTTTCTTTATGTAGATGTTTATTAATATTTGTTTTATTTTTTAAGCATATTTTATATAAAATAAACTCAAATTATTAAACTTATTTTTTTGTCTAATAATTTGAGTTTTAATCAAATATTATATTTAAAATTATTCTGCTGTGTATGGTAATACAGCAATTTGTCTAGCCCTTTTTACAGCTATTGTTATATCTCTTTGATGAATTGAGCAAGCTCCTGTTGCTCTTCTTGGTAATATTTTTCCTTTATCGTTTACAAATTTTCTTAATTGATCTGCATTTTTATAGTCTAATACTAAGTTTTTATCTGCACATAAAGGACATACCTTTTTTCTCATTTTTCTAAATCTTGGATTGTAATCTTCATCATTTTTTCTGTCATTTTTCTTATTATTTCTTTTATTGTCTGCCATTTTGTAACCTCCTTTAATTAAAATGGTAGGTCATCGCCTGATGAAACTTCGAAGTCAGAATCTGGGGTTGGCATTGGCATAGAACCAAATGCGTTGTCTGTAGCACCATCTCTTTTGCTATCTGCAAAATATGCTTCTTCTGCAATAACTTCTGTTATGTAGTGTTTTTGACCTTGGTCATCATCCCATGTTCTAGTTTGTAATCTTCCAGTTACGGCTACTTGTTGACCTTTTTTAAAATATTTGCTGCAGAATTCTCCTAATTTACTCCATGCAACAATATTTATAAAATCTGCTTGTCTTTCTTCTCCTTGTCTTGCGAATCTTCTGTTTACGGCTAGAGAGAAAGAAGCAACTAATGTGTTATTTGTTTGTGTGTATCTTACTTCTGGGTCTCTTGTTAATCTTCCCATTAATATTACTTTATTCATGTAGACACCCTTTCTTGCACCATATAGTGCTGTTTACCAAATTTTAATTAATTTTCATCTTGTCTAATTACCATGAATTTTATTACGTCATCTGTAATTCTGTAGTTTCTTTCTAATTCTACAATTAGACTTGGTTCTGCTTCAAATGTTGTTACAACATAGTAACCTTCTGAATTTTTCTTAACTTCATAAGCTAATTTTTTCTTTCCAAGTTCTTCTACTTTTTCTACTTTACCATGTTTATTAATCAAATCTGAAAATGTAGCTGTTAAAGATTTAACTTTTTCTTCATCTACAGATGGATTAATAATGATAACACTCTCGTATTTATTCATTATTTTCACCTCCTTATGGATTAGTAACCTACACTTTTGTGTAAGTAAGGAAAAAAATATTTCTATTTTTAACAGAAATATTTTATCACATAAATTGCCTGTTTGCAAGTACTTCCTACTAATTTTTATACAATTTGTTAAACATAAATAACACTAGGAAATAGACTAGCTATAAACAAAATACAAATTCGAATTTAGTTTATAGTTAGTCTATTTTTACTTTTTATATTTTAAAAATTAACTATTATGTTTTGATTTTACCCAAATATCCCCCTCTTTTTTACAGGTGGTTGTTCGTTCATTGTTTTTGCAAGTTCCGTTAAAATGTCTCTTTGTTCTTTAGTTAAGCGTTTTGGAACTTGTACTTGCACTGTAAAAATAAAGTCTCCATTAGAGTTACCATTAATATTTTTAAACCCTTTGTTTCTTATTGAAAATCTTGTGCCTGTTTGTGTTCCATCTGGTATTCTATATATTTCTTGTGTTCCATCCACCATAGGTATTTTTAAATCTGCACCCAATGTAGCTTGTGTAAATGTAATAGGTATATCGCAAAGAACGTTGTTTCCACTTCTTGAATATATGCTATGTCTTTTTACGTGAACATTAATATATAAATCTCCTTTTGGTCCACCTTGCTCTCCTGGTTCTCCTTCTCCACGTAGTACTACAGTTTGATTATCATCTATTCCTGCTGGAATTTTTACAGTTAATTTTACTTGTTTTCTAACTGTACCTTTCCCTTTGCAAGTTTCACAAGGTTCTTTTATTACTTTTCCTGTTCCACGGCAGTTGTTACATGTTCTCATAGTTTGCATTTGACCTAGTATTGTAGTTTGTACTTGCTTTATTTGTCCTGTTCCATGACAAATAGGGCATGTTTCTGCATGTGTTCCAGGCTTAGCACCTTCACCATGGCAAGTCTCGCAGGTTTCGTTTCTATTTATATTAATAAATCTTTCTGTGCCTAAAAATGATTCTTCAAAACTTATTTCCAAGTCATACCTTAAGTCTGCGCCTTTACGAGGTCCATTAGATTTTTGGCTTCTTCCTCCAAATCCACCTCCGAAAAAAGATGAGAAAATATCTCCTAAATCTCCAAAGTCACTAAATCCATCAAACCCACTTGTTGAATATGTATATGTACCATTTCCAAATGGTCCACCAGCACCTCCAAATCCACTTTGTGGGTCTGCTGTTCCAAATTGGTCATACATCTTTCTTTTATCTGGGTTTGATAATACTTCATATGCTTCATTAACTTCTTTAAATTTAGCCTCAGCTTCTTTTTTATTATCTGGGTTTGCATCTGGATGATATTTTTTAGCTAATTTTCTATATGCCTTTTTTAATTCATCATCACTTGCATTTCTTTCTACACCTAAAATTGCATAGTAATCTTTTTTTTCTGCCATTTAACTCTCTCCTTAAAAAGTCTTTTTATTCTAACTGCATTTTCTGCATTTCGGAAATACTTAAATCTTCTTTAGACATTTATTATACTTCAAATATTTTTTATGTTTATTAAACTCTAAATTCAATGACGTGCTATAAGCACGTCTATTGAATTTGAAAATAATTGTATTTTAATTATTTTTTGTCATCTTTTTTATCGTCTTCATCTACTTTATATTCTGCATTATATACATTTCCGTTTTCATCTGTTTTTGGTCCTTCTGCGTTTTCTCCAGCATTTGCTCCATTAGCTGCTCCAGCTTGTGCTCCTGCTGTTTGTGCATATAATTTTTCAGAAATTGAGTAAAATACTGTTGTTAATTTTTCTGTTGCAGATTTAATAGCTTCTACATCACTACCTTCTAATGCTTTCTTTACATTAGCTATTTCTGTTTCAGCTTTTGCTTTTTCTTCACTGCTTATTTTGTCTCCTAATTCATCTATTGTTTTTTGGCAGTTATATACTAAGCTTTCTGCATTGTTTCTAGCTTCAATTTCTTCTTTTTTCTTTTTATCTTCTGAAGCATGTGCTTCTGCATCTTTTACAGCCTTTTCAATATCTTCATCTGTTAAGTTTGTGCTAGCTGTAATAGATACTTGTTGACTATTACCTGTTGCCATATCTTTTGCAGATACATGTACTATACCGTTTGCATCTATATCAA
>CAJMQM010000045.1 GCA_905215615.1 uncultured bacterium
AAATATGGAGTATCTGCAGTAGCAGCAGCTGCACCAGCAGCTGGAGCAGTAGCTGGAGGAGCTGCTGAAGAAAAATCTTCTTTCAATGTTGTATTAAAAGAAGTTGGAGCAAACAAAATCCAAGTAATCAAAGTTGTTAGAGATGCTACAGGATTAGGATTAAAAGAAGCTAAAGATTTAGTTGATGGAGCTCCAAAAACAGTTAAAGAAAACGTTAAGAAAGAAGAAGCTGAAGACTTAAAAGCTAAATTCACAGAAGCAGGAGCAACTGTAGAATTACAATAATTATATAAAAATAATTAAATATTTTATATAAAATAAAACGTCCAATAAAATAGGCAATATGCCTAAACATTGGACGTCTTTTTTTTGCAATATTATTCTTTTAAATATATTTATATTTTGAAACTTATTGTTATTTCAATATGTCTAATAATTGTGTAAGGTTTTATTTACACAAAGAAACTAGAGAAACAATTAGCGAAAGGAGTTATATCATGACAAAACGGATCTTTTCAATTCTTTTAGCATCAATTATGTGTCTCTCACTTTCAGTAACAGCTCTTGCAGCTGAATCTGAAGAGTATGTTCTTCCTACTGAATATGGAAATTGTGGAAGCATTGTTCTCAATGATAATGGAGAAGGTGTAGTTGAGATACCAATGTCGTCCAATACTATTCCTTCTATTATTCCTCTTGGAGGAGGAACAGAAACTTGGAGTACAACTGGAAAGAAAGTATTGGTGGGTTCCTTTTCTATGGAGGGAAACAATTTGACTCCGGTAAAAACTATAGGTGTAAATGGTTACAATATTGGTATTTATACTGATTCTTCAGCAAGTCAATCAGTTAAAGTTACCACTGAAGTTCGTAGAGCATATACATCTACAGTTCTTACTAACGGTGCTAGTGGAGCAGCTGCAAAATCTGGTACTTACATGACTGGAGTAGCATCTGTGAATAAAGGAGATAAAATTCAAATTTTCTTTAGAGTAACTGATGCAAATGGAAAGTATAATGATAATCTTCCATGCAGGATTACTTACTATTATCAATTTGTACCAAAATTTTAAATTTTCCTTACAGTAACTATTATTCTAAGTTTATATCTGTTTTCTCTAGTTTCTAAAGCAAGTTGCTATGATTTTAGCCAACTTGAAAAGGGATGCCTCCATTTGGGGCATCCTTTAAAATATATAATTATTCATATATCAATTTTTTTATATTGTCGTAGTCATCTTCTCCACCTATTATTTCTCTAGTGGTAACATCTACAAAATAAGAAAATTTATAATATATTTTATCGACATTTTCAGGAATACTGTATGTTATTGTAATTACCCATGCTTTTCTTATGTGCCTATCTACACGATATTCTATTAGATTTTCTACTGGAAAATCTGAATAGCTTTGTTTATAATATTGTTCATAATCATTTACTCTTAAGTATGAATTATCATTAGTAGATACAATAGCAATTTCAGAGGTTATATTTTTAATAGGGTATTCTACATTTATTTTTTCTTCTTCTCTAGAAACTATTGCTTTTGCTTGTTCCTCAGTTATTTCCTCTGAATTATTTTCATAATTTTCATTGCAAACCTCAAAAATATATATTTTGTTGGCTGGTGGTATAAAACCTATACGAATTCTTTCATAAGGATTTACAACTCCATTATATTCTTTAAAAAATTCTACATACCATATATAAGCTGTTTTTGTGTCTCTTTCATTTGAATAAGCTCTTACATGCGTGTAATTACTTACATCATAGCCATATTTTTCACATAATGTTTTGGCAACATTTATTACTTCACTTTCTGTAACATTGCTATGTCCTTTTATGTTCTCTGTTATTACATTATCAAAATTAACATAGTAAGACGAGCTATTATCTGCGTTTATTGAAATATAGTTATTTCTGTTGGTTGTTGCTTTCCATACTAGTTGGCAGTTTTCGGAATTATTAATTAATTCTATTTTCTCTATTGTTTCATCCTCATGGTTAAATTTTCTTAATAAAGAATTTATCTCGTTTATAGCTGTTTCTTTTGACATGGTTGTATCTTTAATTTGACTTTCACTTAAATATTTTTCGCTGTTTTTTTCTGAATAAAATCCTTCTAGTTTTTCCGGGTCTTTCCATATTTTTTCATATATCTTAGTACCTGCATATACTATTCCAGTATTTAGTAATAAGCTTATACATATTATAGTTATAACTCTTGTTAATGAACGAAAATAAACTTTTTTAATTTTTTCTTCATTGTATAGACTTTCTTTTATAATAGTTCTACACTTATCTGGTATTGGTATATCTATTTTCATATCGTGATATAATTTTTTATCAAGGTCATCCATTTTTTTCTCCTCCTAACTCTAAAATAGTTTTTATTCGCTGTTTTGCTCTTAATCTTTTAGTTTTTACAGTATTTTCTTTTAGGTTCATTATTTTACTAATCTCCCTATCACTAAATCCTTCCATATAGTATAAAATAATAATAACTCTATCTTCATATTTCAATTTGTCTCTTACAAAGTTAAAATCTATTATTTCATCTATAGTTCCATTATTATAAGAGTTGAACATCTGAACATCTTTTATTTTTTCAAATGATATTTCTTTTTGCCTAGCCTTTCTTCTAAATATGTCATTAGTTTTGTTAATTAGAATTCTAACAATCCATGTTTTAAAATATTCATTATTTTTCAGTTTTCTTAGTGACTTAAAAGCTTGTATAATAGTTTCTTGTATTGCATCATATATATCTTCATCATTTTTAAGCCTTGCCTTAGCGATTTTATATAATTCTTTTTCTAAAGATAGCATAAGGCTTGTAAAAGCTTCTTTATCTCCATTTTTCGCTTTTTCTATTAGTTCATCCATTTTTATACTCCACTTTAATTTAATTATCTAACTTCCCTACATTTTACAACTAACCTTTGAGTTCCATAATTAGCACATGTAATTAGTGTTACTTCTCTAACAGATAAATTCCTACCATCTTTTGTTTTTTGACTAGTACAACTTGTATCTGTAGGTTCAACAATATATTTATCATAAACTTTATAGCTAATCGTAACACCAAATAAATCTGTTAATTCTACAATATCTCCACTATCTAGCTCGTTTAATCTGCTGAACATTTTTTCATTTAAATAGTTATGTCCTACAATACAATAATTTCCTATTTGATTTGGGTTTGGTCCATGAAATTTATTTACAGAAATTTTTAAAAGTTCTTCTGATGTTTTAGATATTACTGGGTAACTTATTCCTATTTTTGGTATTTCTATAATTGCTTCCACAGAATATTTATTATCTCCTATATATACATCTTTATCTATTTCATCAGTATCTTCTTTATCAGATGTATTAGTTGATATATTATCTAATATTATAATCATTGGCTCATTATTAGAATATTTTTTTATATTAATATTTTCTATTTCAGATAAAATTGTTTGTGACACTTCTTCACTTTTATTTCTATCATATGTTGCATATATATAGCAAGACGAGAACAAAAATATTAAAAGTACAGAAATAAAAAACTCTATTTTATATACTCTTCTTTTATTTTTTAATTCTGGTGTAACATAAACTTTTTCTGTTACTAGAATTTGGTTCATCTTTATGTCCTCCATTTTATATAAACTTATCCAATTATTAGACGTATTGAAATAACAATAAGTTTCAAAATATAAATATATTTAAAAGAATAATATTGCAAAAGAATAACCATTTAATGTATATTCATTAAATGGTTACTCTTTTTTTACAATATTAAATTACTTTTGTAATTTTAGTAAATCTTTTATTACTAATCTTACTACGTCTTTATTTCTTTCATTTAGCTTCAAATAAGATTGAATAAACTCATCATCGTCAGATATAGTATTTAGCAAAGAATTATTTGAGTGGTCTATAACATTTGAAAAGAAAACGTCAGCATTTATATTTAATGCATTACATAAACAAGAAATAGTAGAAGCACTACCAAATGCTAGTCCTCTTTCAAGTTGTCCTATATATCTAGTAGAAAGACCTGTTTTTTCTGCAAGCTGTTCCTGAGTATAATTTGCAGATACTCTAGCTAGATGAATATTCTTTCCAATCTTTTTTCTTAATTCTTCATCTGTTCTCTTTTTTAAATTAGTATCTTCTTTGTTAATATTATTATTCATAGCCCCAACCTCTTTTATGTGTGTATTATATCAGGAATTTTCTACCAGTAGAAGGAACAATTTACCAATATAAAAGTTTAGTATAAGAACAAATGATAGTAGATTTACATATAGAAAAAAGACGTCCTTGTACAATTTTTACTAGCTAGTAAATAAAAATTGTACTCAATGGTCAAATAAATTGCAAGAGATATAAAATAGTAGTAAAATAAAAATACTTGTTTTTTTCATTGACTTTAATAAATATAAGTTATAAAATAATAAAGCAATAATATATTTATAAAAACACTAAAAGAGCTAAAGGGGAGAAGATAAATGGTTATACTATTAGACGCCATGGGTGGTGACAATGCACCAGATGCAACTATAAAAGGAGCAGTAAATGCAATAAACCAAATAAAGTCTAAGCTTATATTAATAGGTAATGAAGATATTATAAAATCAAAAATAAAAGAATTTTATGATAAAGACATTAGCGAAATTTCAGACAGATTAGAAATAAAAAATACAACAGAAACAATAGAAATGGAAGATATACCAACACAAGCAATAAAACACAAAAAAGACTCTTCTATGGTAGTAGGATTTAACATGTTAAAATCTGGAGAAGGAGATGTGTTTATTTCTGCTGGTAACTCAGGGGCTTTATTAACAGGGGCAACTCTATTAGTAGGAAGAATAAAAGGTGTAGACAGACCAGCTTTAGCAGGAATACTTCCAGCATATAAAAGTAGACTAGTTTTAATGGACTGTGGCTCTAATACAAACTGTAAGCCTATAAACTTATTACAATTTGCACAAATGTCTAGTATATATTTAAGAACTACTTTAGGTGTAGAAAACCCAAGAGTAGGATTACTAAACATAGGTACAGAAGAAACAAAAGGAAATGAGCTTACAAAGGAATCATATAAATTATTAAAAGAAAAATCTGAGGAACTAGGAATTAACTTTATTGGAAACGTAGAAGGTAGAGATGCTTTTTCAGGAGAAGTAGATATAGTAGTTACAGATGGATTTACAGGAAATATATTCTTAAAAGCAGTAGAAGGTTTAGGAAAGCTTGTAAAAAGAACATTATCTGAAAGCTTAAAGAAAAACTTACTTTCTAAAATTGCAGCAATACCAAGTTTACCTGCAATAAATAGATTTTCAAAAACAGTAGATTATAAAGAATATGGTGGAGCTTTATTTTTAGGTGTTAACAAACCTGTTGTAAAAGCACATGGAAGTAGTGACGAAAAATTGTTTGAATTTACAATAAAACAAGCAGAGCAATTTGTAGAAAATAAAGCAGTAGATAAGCTAATTGAAGAGTTCCAAAAGGAACAAAAATAAGATATTACTATTTTATAATAAATTTTAACAAAAGCTATTGACTTTTACTCACACATGTAATATTGTTAAGGAAGCAATGGCTAGGAATAATGAAGGAGGTGAACTTCTTAAATGAGTTCAGAAGAAATTTTTGAAAAAGTAAAAGAAATCATAGTAGAGCAATTAGGTGTTGCAGACACAGCTGTTACTTTAGAAGCATCTTTTATAGATGATTTAGGAGCAGATTCACTTGATATAGTTGAGTTAATAATGGCTCTAGAAGAAGAATTTGATATAGAAATACCTGATGCAGATGCAGAAAAGGTTGTAACAGTAAATGATGTAGTAGAATACATTAAAGAGCATGTTGCTTAAATAACACAAGAAAACGGCTTAAGAGAGTTCTTAAGTCTTTTTTGTTGCAAGAAAAGTGTAGTAATACACTTATTTTTTTACTTAAGATTCAATATCAGTAGCTGATGTTTTTTTATCTAAATATAGGCATTAGTTAATAAATAATAAGAATTTTATAAGTAGATAATATTTACTTATAAATAAAAAATAAAAGATTAATATCACTAATGAAATTAATCTTTTTTAGTCTACTTTATTATCATTTTTCTCAAAACGGTCAATTGCTTCTACATCTTTAAAATAAGGAGAATTAAAGAAATCTTTAAGTTCAATATCTAATCCTTCACATATATGTATAAGAGAACTAATAGTTGGTTCTTTTACTTTACCTCTTTTACAATCACTAATAATAGAATTTGATATGCCAGCTTTGTAAGAAAGCTTATAAGCAGTTAAATTATTTTGTTTTAGTAACTCTTCAATTCTTAAATTAATAGCATCCGATAGTAACATACAGTTTTGCTCCTTTCTTTGTTTAGTATAACAAAATAATTTGTCACACCATTGGGAATATTCCGACTAAATTCGTGAAAAATATTGACAAAGAAAAAACTTAATGAGAAAATGTAGTCGGAATAAACCGAATAGTATCGTATGAATAAAAAAGTAAAATGCGGGAAACATAGATACTATAACGAATTATAGTTAAATACATATAAAAGATAAAAGGGAGGAAAACAAAATGATAAAAGCACTAGGAAGCAAGCAAAAGGGGCAAAAGGAATAACTCTAATAGGGCTAACCGTAACAATAGTAGTAATATTAGCAGGAATAAGTATAGGAGTAGTATTTAGCGAAGATGGAATAATAGCTAAAGC
>CAJMQM010000046.1 GCA_905215615.1 uncultured bacterium
ACCTCTAAAACTTGACCTAAGTTCATACGAGAAGGAACACCTAATGGGTTTAATACAATGTCTACTGGTGTACCATCTGGTAAAAATGGCATATCTTCTTCTGGTAGAATTCTTGAAATAACACCTTTGTTACCATGACGTCCTGACATTTTGTCTCCAACAGAAATCTTTCTTTTTTGAGCTATATAACATCTAATTACTTGGTTTACACCAGGTCCTAATTCGTCTGAATTTTCTCTTGTAAATACTTTTACATCTACTATTGTTCCAGACTCTCCATGTGGTACACGAAGTGATGTATCTCTAACTTCTCTTGCTTTTTCTCCAAATATTGCACGAAGTAATCTTTCTTCTGCTGTAAGCTCTGTTTCTCCTTTTGGAGTAACTTTACCAACTAATATATCTCCAGGTCTTACTTCTGCACCTATACGTATAATTCCGTTTTCGTCTAGGTCTTTTAATCCATCATCTGAAATATTTGGAATATCTCTTGTAATTTCTTCTGGTCCTAGTTTTGTGTCACGGCATTCACAGTCATATTCTTCTATATGTATTGATGTATATACATCTTCTTTTACAAGTCTTTCGCTAATTAAAACAGCATCCTCATAGTTATAACCTTCCCATGTAGTAAATGCTATTAAAACATTTCTTCCTAAAGCCATTTCTCCCTTATCTGTAGAAGGTCCATCTGCAATTAGGTCTCCTGCTTTTACTTTTTCTCCTGTAACAACTACTGGTTTTTGGTTAATACATGTTCCACCATTTGTTCTCTTGAATTTTCTTAGTTTATATGTAATAACATCTCCGTTTTTATTTTTTATTTTTATTTCATCTGCTGTTACTTTTTCTACTGTTCCGTCCTCTTTAGCTACAACTGTTATTCCAGAGTCTTTTGCAGCTCTATATTCCATACCTGTTCCAACAATTGGAGATTCTGGTCTTAATAAAGGAACTGCTTGACGTTGCATGTTTGTACCCATTAAAGAACGTTTTGCATCGTCGTGCTCTAGGAAAGGTATCATTGCAGCACCAACTGAAACTAATTGCTTTGGTGATACATCCATGTAATCTACTTTGTCTTTATCTACAACTGTAATATCTGCTTGATGTCTTACTCTTATTCTTTCATTAACAAATTTTCCGTCTTCTCCAATTGGCTCTGAAGCTTGAGCTATAATATATTTATCTTCTTCGTCTGCTGGCATATAATCTATAATATCTGTTACTTTACCTGTTTGGTGGTCTATTTTTCTATATGGTGTTTCTATAAATCCATATTCGTTTATAATAGCAAATGAAGAAAGTGCTGATATAAGTCCTACGTTTGGTCCTTCTGGTGACTCAATTGGGCAAAGTCTACCATAGTGTGTGTAGTGAATATCTCTTACCTCGAAACCTGCTCTATCTCTAGAAAGTCCTCCAGGTCCTAATGCAGAAATTCTTCTTTTATGTGTTAGCTCTGAAAGTGGGTTTGTTTGGTCCATGAATTGTGATAATTGTGAGCTTCCAAAGAATTCCCTAATTGATGAGCTAATTGGTTTTGTATTAATTAATGATTGTGGTGTTACTATATCTAGGTCTTGAAGAGTCATCCTTTCACGAACTACTCTTTCTAGTCTTGTTAAACCAATTCTAAATTGGTTTTGTAATAATTCACCAACGCAACGAATACGACGATTTCCTAAGTGGTCTATGTCATCCACATTTCCAATTCCGTTATCTATGTTTAATAAATAGCTTATTGATGCTATTATATCTTCTGTTGTAACATGTTTTGGTATTAATTCGTCTATTCTTTCTTTTATTACATCATGTAATTTTTCTTTTTCAGTAGTATCTATAATAGATTTTAATACTTCGTAATTTACCATTTCTTTTATATGTAAATCGCTTAAATCCACATCTGGTAACATATTGTGAATATTTACAGTTCCATTTCCTATTACTACTATTTTTTTGCCATTAACGTTTACATTAACAATATTAATACCTGTGTCTTGTATTGCTATAGCAACATCTTCTGTAATCATATTGTCTTTTTCTACTAGCACTTCTCCAGTAGATGGGTCTGCTATGTCTTCATAAGCAATTTTTCCTGTTATTCTTGTTGCTAAACTTAGCTTTTTATTAAATTTATATCTACCTACTTTTGCTAAGTCATATCTTCTTGGGTCGAATAATAAACCATTGAATAAGTTTCTAGCAGCATCTGCTGTAGGTAATTCTCCTGGTCTTAATTTTTTATATATTTCAATTAATGCTTCATCTTGTGTTTTTATAGGGTCTTTTTGAAGTGTAGCCTTTATTTTTTCTTCATCTCCAAAAAGCTCTAGTATTTGTTCATCTGATACTATTCCAAGTGCTCTTAGTAGTGTAGTAACTGGTATTTTTCTTGTTCTGTCTACTCTTGCATAGAATATGTCATTGCTATCTGTTTCGTATTCAAGCCATGCGCCCCTTATTGGCATAACTGTAGATGTATAAATTCTTTTTCCAGATTTGTCGAATTCTGTTGCATAATAACAACCTGGTGAACGAACTAACTGGCTTACTACAACTCTTTCTGCACCATTTATTATAAAAGTACCACTGTCTGTCATAACAGGGAAGTCTCCAAGATAAATTTCTTGTTCTTTAATTTCTCCTGTTTCACGGTTTATAAGTCTTACTTTAACATGTAGTCTAGTTGCGTATGTAGCATCTCTTTCTTTTGCTTCCTCTTGAGTATATTTTGTTTTTTCTTCCATGTAATAGTCCAAAAACTCTAAAACTAAGTTTCCAGAATAGTCTACTATAGGCGAAATATCTCTTAATACTTCTCCAAGACCTACTTGAATAAACCAGTCGTATGAATCTTTCTGAACTTTAATAAGATTTGGTATATCGATAGAATCACCGATTTTTGAGAAAGTTTTACGTGTACATTTTTCATGCTTAATTTCTTTTACCAAAAAAATCACCCCTACAAAATATTAAAGCAGAATTAAAATATATATGGATTTAAAAGAAGTCCTTCTTATCTTTAAAATTAGTTTACCTAATTATTAGTTTACTGCTTTCTAAACTTATAATTCCGTAAGTAATTATAAAGAAATTCCTCTTCTTTATAAATTTACATAATCAATAAAAATTAGCAATAAAAAGGTTGCTGGTATGTTAACATAAATACCAACTACCTTTTCTATTATTTATTTATATTACAATTTTATATAAAAAAACATGTTTTTACGTTCCCCTTATGCGTAATTTTTGATAATTCTCGCATATTATAAAACATACTTTTAATATAATACATCATTTTGTATCTCATGTCAAGCTTTTTGGAAAAGTTTGTGAATTTAATAAGCGAAGGTAATCTAAGCAACAAATTACTAACTGCCAAAAGTAAGGAATTATGCTAAAATACGTAATAAGAGCATTTTGCTATACTATTTTTTTAATAACAGGAGGAGAAAATATGCTTAATGTGTTCGTGAAGAAAAGTGCGGAGGAACTGCATATTCAACTTTCTGATGGTCGGATGATTCCTTTGGATGACTTGATTAGGGATTATGAAAGACTTTTGAAAGAAGCGATAAACTTCCATGGGTGAGAGTGATAAAACTCAGAGATGGATGTACTGGCTATTTTTGGGGTGGTGTTGACAACGTTTTCTACAATCCACCCGCATGCATTTCCAGGCACAGTTTCCGTCCTGATAGCAGAGAATACAGTTACACGCCGTATGCGTTCCGTCGAGTGCTTTCATAGCACTGAACACTGTTTTGTGTTATTTAAACCGAAACAAAACTAAGCTAAAGGGGAAGCAATTTCCCCTTTAAATCTTTTAAAAAAGGAATATAAGTTAGATATGAAAATGAAACCTTGTGGATGACGCAAAAAGCAATGACAAAATTGTTTGATACAGGAATTGATAATATAAATGTTCATTAAAAAAATATATATGATAAAAACTAAATATTTATAGAGATGGGATGTGTTTTAATGGAAGAAAAGAAAAACGAAATTATTTTATTTGAAAATCAAGGAGTAAAGTTAGAGGTAAATGTAAAAGATGAAACTGTATGGTTAAATAGACAACAATTAGCCAAATTATTTGACAGAGACATAAAAACAATTGGTAAACATATTAATAATGCTTTGAAAGAAGAATTATTGGAAGATAATTCAGTTGTCGCAAAATTTGCGACAACTGCTTCAGATGGAAATAAAAGAATTGCAGCAACATTATTTATTTACTTTTTAAACTTTTACGGTATTTTATATAAAGATGAAAAGCAGACTATAGATAATAATACATTAACTGCGTTAACATTATTAATAGCAGAATTTAATCCTAAGGAAAAAGAAGTTATTATAGATTTGATAATGAATTTTTTGAATAATGATTGAGATTACATCCTATCTTAATTTTAATTTTTATAATTTAAAATACTTTTATTCCAAAAGAACTCCATAAATTGATTTTTTTAGGAATAAACAGTAATTATTCAGTCCCTTTAAGATAAAAACCTTGTAATATAGTAATTTTTTGTTTAGATTGGAGAGGTTAACTATGGCTTTTGATTTTAAGAAAGAATATAAAAATTTTATATTAGAGCAATTAAACTTATTAGATAATATAAATTGTAGAGCAATGATGGGAGAATATCTATTATATTATAACAATGTTCTATTTGGTGGAATATATGATAATAGGCTACTTGTAAAGATAGTTGATAGCAATAAAAAATATAATATGCAAGAACAAATACCTTATGAAAATGCTAAACCTATGTATTTAATTGACGATATAGATAATAGGGAAAAACTAAAAGAAATAGTAGTTGAAACTTGTAAATGTTTATTAAGTAAAAAGTAGAGCTAAATTACAATTTTGTAATTTGATAGATTTATAGTAATTTATTTGAAAGGTAGTATATTTATGTTTTATAGTTTAAAAAGTAAAATTGATAATATGAAGGCTGAACATAAAAAGAAGGTAGAAGAAAAAAGAAGAATTAAAAAGAAAAGAAGAAGAAAGCAGAGCAGAAATAAAGAGAAAAAATAAAAAGCCAAAAATTAACTTTTTGACTTTATTGGAGGCGACACCCGGATTTGAACCGGGGATCAGAGTTTTGCAGACTCGTGCCTTACCACTTGGCTATGTCGCCATCTTTAATTAATTATATGCTCCTATGCTTAATTTAATGCTTATTTTTTATAAAAAATAAACTTTTATGGAGCGGAAGATGAGAATCGAACTCACACTTCAACCTTGGGAAGGTTTCGTTCTACCACTAAACTACTCCCGCAAGTTACAAAATAATAAAAAAATGGAGCAGGTAACGAGAATCGAACTCGTAACTAATCCTTGGCAAGGATTCATTTTACCACTAAACTATACCTGCACTTACATATTATTAATTTGTTTATTCTTCTATATTAGTACTAAATTGTATGTTTACTTTGTATAATTCTTAAGCATCTATATTAGAAGAACAATTAATATATTACCAAAAATATATTAAAAAGTCAATACAATACAAGAAGATTTTTTTGTTTAAGTGTAGTGATACAAAACAAAAATAACAGAAAAAAAGTGATTCAAGTAGTATAATTGAATTTGCGAAAATAAAAATTATACGAAAGGACTTGAATCACTTATGAATAGTATAACGCACCCCCCAAAATGCCAGGAGATATTTACCACATAGCATAAAAATAAATGTATAAGTATAAATAATGTGAAACAAACTTATTTTTTAAATATATTTTACATTATATAAAAATTCTACTATATAATCTTTTACCTCCTTTTTACTTACAGATGACTTATTATATATATTTATTAACTCAACTTCTTTCCCATCTACTATAACTTTTAAATTTCCTATTGTTCTTTTTTCTTGCAATGGTGCTTCAAAATAAAATATTGCATTAATTTCTATATTTATATTATCTTTACTTTGTTTTTTTATAGCCATTTTTTCAAATTTCATTGTATCTAAACAAAGTTCTATTTCATTTTTAGTTCCTTTATTTATATATACTCTGTCTTGGTTTATTTTTAACCACTCATCAAATTTATTTTCTACAATTTCTTTAATATTTACAATTTCATAATTTTTATAAATATATTCCATTAATTTTACACTGTCTGCTGTTCTAATTTTCTTAGTATCTGCCCCTAAAACTACTGTTATTATATCTAAATTATTTCTTTTGCAACTAGTTACTAAGCATCTTCCCGCTCCATTTGTAAATCCTGTTTTTATTCCATATACACCGTTTAGGTAACTCAATAATTCATTTGTATTTGTAATATTTTTTTGTTTTCCATTTATTATTACATTGCAATTTTTCGTTCCTACAATTTGTTTAAATTTTTCTTTTGATAGTGCATAGTCCGCCATTTTAGCAAGCTCATATGCTGTGGTATAATGTTTTTCATTGTCTAATCCATGTGGAGTTACAAAATTGCTATTTTTTAATCCTAACTCATTAGCTTTTTGGTTCATTAATTTTGCAAATTCTTCTACACTTCCACCAATATGTATTGCTAACGCTACTGCTGCATCATTT
>CAJMQM010000047.1 GCA_905215615.1 uncultured bacterium
GATTATGTTCTAATATTTTAAATCCTTTTGGTATTGTTATTTTATTTCCATATGCGTCTTCTGCTTTTGTATTTTTATCTACTACTTTTCCTACTAATGTTGAGATTTTTTGTGTTGTTGATGGATTGGCATCTCCTCCCGTTGTGCCTCCACCTGTGGTTCCATTTATTTTTCCGTCTATCCAATTATTTAGCTCATTTATTGAGTCTAAATCATTTTGTGTTGCTTGGTCCATTTTGTTTTGTGAGTCTTTTGCTTTTTGTATTAGCCCATTTTCGCTAAATATTGCATTTAAACTTACTCCTGCCAAAATTAGCAATACCACGATTGTTACTACTAAAGCAATTAAAGTAATACCATTTGTGTTTTTTAATGTTTTCCTCATTTGTTTTCCTCTCCTTTTTCTATATATTTATGTTTAAATAATATACATACTGTTTTAAATTGTCAATAGTTTATAACTTAAAAAATAATAATTCATTTAGATAAAAATTATTAAACCGCTGTGAATCCACAGCGGTTTATCAATGTTTTTATTCTTCTTCAGTCGTTGTTCTCCTCCTTTTGTATTCTCTTTTTCTCAGCCCGTAAAGCACTGCCCAGATAGTGGTGCAGAGCGCTGCAATAATCGACATCAAAATTGATGTATGATATGCAGCACTTTCGTTTGCCACCTCCACTGATATCTGAAGCACACATACCACAGTGAGAATAAAACTAAGAATGGTATATGTGAGAAGGAGCCATGTCCGTCTCTCGCTCAGTGTTGCAATCAGCATCATTGCGACAAATACAATGATGACAATTGTTTCAATTGTTGTTAACGTATTATACGAGATTCTTTCCAAAAACATTGTGTTTTCCTCCTAGTATGTAAAAAATTATATTGTAAACTAACTATAACGTTAGTGTAATAAAGGAAAATATATATAAAATAGGTAAGACCTATATACTATATTTTACCATAATTTACATAAAATTGCAAATTATAATTTCTAATAATTCAGTATAAATTTTAAAAAAAACAACAGATTAGGTTTACACCTTAAATCTGTTGCAACACAAAGAATAGTGAGGAAATAAAACCTTGAAAATTCGGTATTTTATTTCTTCTGGTGCGTCATAGAGGAGTCGAACCTCCGACCATCAGATTAAGAGTCTGCTGCTCTACCAACTGAGCTAATGACGCATATAACTAACTTTTATTATTATACGGCGAATTACCCTATTTTGTCAATAGTTAGTTAATTTATTTTAGCATAATTTGTTTGCAATTTCTGCAAATTTCTCTATGCTTAGGCTTTCTCCTCTTACATTTTCAGATAAATTTAATTCTAATAAAATTTCTTTTAACTTTTCTTTTGAAGCTATTCCTGCATTTGCTAGTCCATTTAATAATGTTTTTCTTCTTTGCATAAAACTAGCTTTTACAACTTTAAAAAATATTTTTTCATCTTTTAAGACTACTGGTGGCTCTTTTCTAATATTTAATTTTATCACTTCTGAACATACCTTAGGCTCTGGAACAAATGATGTATTTGGCACTGTTAATACTTCTTGTGGCTCAGAATAATAATATACACAATATGTAATTGCTCCAGTATTTTTTCCTCCTGGTATTTCTGTCAATCTATCTGCCACTTCTTTTTGAACCATAACTGTTATACTATCTATATTCAGTTTCTCCTCTAATAGTTTCATTATTATTGGTGTAGTAATATAATATGGCAAATTAGCTACAATTTTAACTGTATAATTTTGAGTATTTTCTTGTTGTATTAAATCATTTAAATTTACTTTTAATACATCTTCATTTATAAGTGAAAAATTATCGTATAATGCAAATCTGTCATTTAATATTTGTAACATTTTTTTATCTAATTCAATCGCAATTACTTTTCCTGCTTTTTCTACTAATCTACTAGTTAGTGTTCCTAATCCCGGTCCAATTTCTATTACACAATCTTTTTCATTTATTTCTGCTGCTTCTACAATATTTTCTATTACATTATCATCAATTAAAAAATTCTGTCCTAAATCTTTATTAGCGCTAATATTATATTTTTTCATTAAGAATTTAGTTTCTTCATAAATATTCATCTTTAATCTCTTTCTTTCCTTGTTTTTGACGACTTTTAGATTTTTAGTTAATTTTACACATCAAAAATTTCAGTATTTTTTTATTAACTTCCTTGTATAGTATATAAGCATACTTATTAAAAGTCAATAAAAGCACTAGAAAAACCAGTGCTTTTATACATTATTCAGTTGTGTTATTTTCCGTTGTTTCTGGTGTAGTTGGCTCATTAGTTGTTGTATTTGAAGTTTCTGTATTAGTTGTATTCTCATTAGCTGGTTTAGTTGGTATTGTCGTTGTTTTCTTCGTTCCTCTTCTAACTATCTTGTTTCTAGACTTATATGTATCTTTAGAAAGTAAGGTCTGTGATACTATTTTTCCATTTAATTTTAATATTTTATAGCCTTCACTTCTGCAACCTGTAATTGCTGTTTGTTCTACAATTTCTTTTCCTTCTTCCAGTGTTGGATCTTCTTTATATATTGTAGTAGGATTAATATATGATGTTATTTTAGATTGAATAATTACTTCATATTCTTTCTCTTCTTTTATACCATATATAGATACCTTACATACTCCTCCATTTGCTGATGCCACCATTTTTATAGGATATTTCCTTGAATTCTTAAATACAAAGTCTAAACTACCATAATAAACTGTTGCATCTCTACTTGCTGCTACATATCCTGTTGTAAACATATGATTACTTCTTTCAACAATCTGCATATTTGCAAGTAATGCTGTGTTATATATTGTAGATGATACTTGGCAAACACCACCACCTACATCTGGTACTACCTTTCCTCCAACATAAGCTGTTCCTTCTTTAAATCCTGCTTCAATTGTTCTTGAACCTACTATTGTATTAAATGAAAATTTTTCTCCAGGTAATATAACTGTTCCATTAACTTTTTTAGCTGCAAGTTTTATATTTGTATTTCTATTATAATTACTTCCATCAAATCTTGTTGAAAAAGTTGCTAATAAATCTGGGAAAGCTTCTTCTCCTAAATTATTAATTGTTTTTTTAGGTTTAGTTATTTTTAATGGAATTGTATATTCTTCTTTATCTTCTTTTAAAAGTTCTTCTGCTTCTTCTACTGAAATTTTAAAGTCAATTCCATTAACTTCTGGATGAACTACTGTTGGATTTTTTTGTACATAAGCATCTTGTGGTTCCTTATATATTTCTTCATGAATCTTCTGCAAATTTATAGGTTCTGGCTCTTTATATTCTACAGGTATTTCTATAATTTGATAATTTGTATGAATATTACTTATTTGTTCATATATTTTTTCTTTTAATTCTTCTGTTTTTATTATATATCCAGCTTTTCCTTTTACTATAATTAAATTGTTTTTTTCAATATAATAACTATTGTCTACAATTGCATCTTTCATCTTTGAATTAATATCTTTTATTGTATCTGATAATAAACTGTCGTCTAAATATAACCTAGGTTTAATTTCTTTTTTAAATAATTTTGTAAACAAAATTGAATAGTTATTTGTTAATATATTTCCATTTCTTCCAATGTTATCTGCTTCTATTACTGCATTATCTATATCAAATTTTGCATTAAAAGTATTTGCTGTTACGCTTGTTTCATTTTCTCCAATTCTTAATATTAAATTGTTGTTTTCATCTTTGAATCTTTCTTCAATTGCATTATTTACTTTTGTTTTCGCCTCTTCTACAGTTAAATCTGATATATCTATTCCTAAAATTGATATTCCTTTTAGTATTTTTTCATTATTCATATTAAATAAAGCAAATACTACTGAAAATATCATAACAAATAAAACAATAAATAAAGATACAACTATTGGAATCACTTTGTTTGATTTTTGTTTTTTAGAAGGTTCTGCCTTTTTAAACTTCATAGAATCTTCTTCCACCGTCTTATCATTATCCTCTTTTTTCTCTTCCGTTTCCTTATTTTCTACTATTTCTTCTTGTACATTATTTTCAGGAGTTTCTTCTTTTTTTAATTCTTCTTGATTATCTAAATTTTCTTGTCCTTCCATACTCTTCCCCTTTGTTTAAATATATACTTTTGTATAAAATAATATTACCACATATTTATTCAATTTACAATAAAAATTTATTTATATTTTGTCATAATTTATATTTTTTTATCATTTTATACTAGACAACTTTTTATTTTTTTAATATAATACTTATAGAAAATTTTGGAAGAAGAGGTATTGTTATGTTAGGTCATATGATTGCATACATTCGTAAAGAAAAGAAACTTACAAAAGCTGGCGTTGCTCAAGGTACAAATATCAATACTGGTCACTTAACTCATATTGAAAAGGGTGAAAGAAATCCTAGTCATAAGGTGTTAAAAAATTTATGCAAAACAATGGGCATTCCATATCGTCCTTTAATGTATACATATGATAGAGAACTTACAGAAGAACAGTTGGGATATAAAGTAGTATCACATATTCCATATGATAAAGTGCCTACTTTTGATTTGTTAGGTGGCTTAATAGATTGCCCTACCACTGTTTCTGGTGCATCTATTGCAGTAAAAATAACTGATACATCTATGGAGCCAAAACTAAAAAAAGATTCTTATGCATATATTGAATTTAATACTCCTCTTGATAATAGAGATATTGGTTTGTTTAGTTACAATGATAAGCTTTTAATTCGTAAGTTTATTATTCGTAAAGACGGACTTGTTCTAAGAGCGGAAGATAAGGGAATTCCAGATATATGCTTGGACCCTAAAGACGAATTTTATATTGTTGGCAAAGTTGTTGGCACAAATTAATAGTTTTTTTGTCAAAAATACTTGAATTATATTTTTTTTAATATTATAATATACAATTAGTTAAACAAGAGATAAATAAGGAGAAATTTTAAATGGAATTAATAAAAAATATTTTCTTTAATACAGATAAATTAGTTGAAAATTCAAAAGTGAAAATTTCATATGCAGGCAAACTTTTTCAAGATAACTGTGAGGAAGTTTATATTCATTATGGATTTGGTTTAAACTGGGATAATATCGGTGAAATTAAAATGGAAAAAACTGAACTTGGCTTTCAGGCTGAAGTTGAGCTAATTTCTAGTGAAACTTTTAATTTCTGTTTTAGAAATTCTAAAAATGAATGGGATAATAATGGTGGTCAAAACTATGTCTTTCCTATTGAAAAAGTAGAACTTGCTTTAGTTGTAAAAGAAAAATCATTCTTAGATGCTCCTAGAAAATTAAGAAAGTCATATATTTGGAGTAAAAAAGTTCGTTTAGCGGTATATAAGCTTATTACATATTTGCCAAAATTGATCTCTGGAAATTATAAAAGAAAAATAATAGAATAATAAAAAAATAGCAAGTTAATAACTTGCTATTTTTTTATATATACCAACCACCATTTATAGAAATAATTTGACCTGTTGTGTACTCATCTTCAATAAGCCATTTTACGCATTTAGCAATATCTAAAGCTTTTCCTATTTTATTTAATGGTATTTGCTCTTTTATTTGTTCAAGCTCTTCATTCGTTAAATTTCTATTCATGTCTGTGTCTATTATTCCAGGTGCGATTGCATTTACTCTTATATTTGATGGACCAACTTCTTTTGCTAATGCTTTTGTCATTCCATTTATTGCAGCTTTAGTTGTTGAATATGCCACTTCACAAGATGCCCCTGTTTCTCCCCAAATAGACGAAATATTTATAATGCATCCTTGTTGTTCTTGTATCATATATTTAAGTGCTTGTTGATTACAATAAAATACTGAATTTAAATTTGTATTTATTATTTTTTGCCATTCTTCTTCTGTTACATCAGTAAATAATCCTTCTTGAGATATTCCTGCATTATTAATTAAAACATCAATTTTATTAAATTTATTTATTGCAAATTGTATCAACTTTTCAGTCTCTTCTCTTTTAGAAACATCTGCTTTTATTATTTCAATTTCTTTTCCTTGTTCTAATAATTCTTGTTGTATTTTTTCTGCTTGCTCTTTTGAATTATTATAATTTAATACTACTTTATAATTTTCATTTGCTAATGTTTTTACTATTTGGGCTCCTATTCCTCTAGAGCCTCCTGTTACAACAACAACTTTATTAACTATACTTTTTTCTCTGTTTTCTTCCATGATTTAAATTCGCTCCTTTATACGTTTCAGTCAACGAATGACAATTAGAACATAATAATATGACAAAGAACTAGGCAAGTTATACAACAAACCTAGTTCTAAGTAATTGGAGCCACTTATCTGATTCGAACAGATGACCTACTGATTACAAGTCAGTTGCTCTACCAGCTGAGCTAAAGTGGCATATATATTGGTGACCCCGACGGGAATCGAACCCATGTCTCCGCCGTGAAAGGGCGATGTC
>CAJMQM010000048.1 GCA_905215615.1 uncultured bacterium
TATCACACAACACCAAGCAGAGTTGAAAGAGCAATTCGTCATGCAATAGAAGTAGCATGGGGAAGAGGACAACAAGAAGTTGTAGAGAGTATATTCGGTTATACTGTATCAGCAGCAAAAGGAAAGCCAACAAATAGTGAGTTTATCGCAATGATAGCTGATAAACTTCGCCTAGAGCTTAAAAGTGCGTAATAAATTAATAAAAGCGTTTCAAGAGTATAAGTACATACAGTTGAACAATCTGTTTTCAAGACCATAAACTTCCAATATTTACTGATTAATAGATTAAAATGTTAATCAGTAAATATTGGAAGTTTTTTACTAAAATATATTTTGTTCGCTTGATTTTTACGAACAAATGTTGTATAGTGTTAAACATAGGAAATGAGAATAAGCAGATGTAGTTTGCCTCCAATAAGGAGGTGAGGCTTATGGTAGAAACTGGATGTTTAATAGCAATTATATACATATTATTTTATGCTTTAATAGGAATAACTATCATAGCAATTGCCTTAATTATAGCATTAGCAGTAATTTTGAGCAAAAGCAAATAAACCAATAAAAAACACATCTGTTCACTTGGCGGTGTAGATGTGTTAACTTTACACTGGCAAACCACGTTTGTGGTTTCTCCATTTCCTATAATTATTATACACAGTTAGAGTGAATTTGTCAAACAATTTTAAAATGTTTGTAATTTTACTTTGACAAAAATAATGATTATATAGGTTTTAATACTTGACAAACACATATCTGCTGTGATAAAATAATTACCTGTAAGCCGCCTAGGTCGGGTAACTAAAGTTGATGTAATCAACTACCTTGTATTTTATGCTTAGCGAGTATACATAAAAGAGGAGGTGTACATATAATGTACGCAATAATTGAAAGCTGTGGAAGACAATACAAAGTAGCAGAAGGAGATGTAGTTTTCTTCGAAAAATTAGATGTTGAAGAAGGAAAAAAAGTTACTTTTGATAAAGTAATTTTAGTTTCAGAAGACAAAAAAGTAGAAGTTGGAGCTCCTTATGTTAAAGGTGTTAAAGTTGAGGGAAAAGTAATTGCAAACGGAAAAGGAAAGAAAATTATAGTTTACAAATACAAAGCTAAAAAGAATTACAGAAGAACTCAAGGACATAGACAACCATATACAAAGGTTGAAATAACAAAAATAAAAACAGCTGCTGAAAAAGAAGCAAAAGCTGCAGAAACAAAAACAGCAGAAGTTAAAGCTGAAAAAGCTACAACAGCAAAAAAAGAAACAGCAACAAAATAATTTAGTTATTTAATCGGTATAATATATAAATTTACTTGAAGGGAGTGAGATAAATGGCTCATAAAAAAGGTCAAGGTAGTGTAAAAAACGGAAGAGATAGTGAATCAAAACGTTTGGGACTTAAAAGAGCAGATGGTCAAGTTGTTCCAGCAGGAAATATTCTAGTAAGACAAAGAGGAACAAAATTTCATCCAGGAAAAAATGTTGGCATAGGTAGTGATGACACTTTATATGCTAAAGTTACTGGAAAAGTTAAATTTGAAAGACTTGGCAAAGATAAAAAGCAAGTTAGCGTTTATCCAGTAGAAGAAGGAGAAAATGCTTAATAAGTATAAAATAGGGGCACTTCAAAGTGCTTCTTTTTTATTATAAAATTATAACTTTAACTTGTAAAACCTGTAAAAATTAGTTATAATTGAAAATGTAAAAATATTAATGAAAATAAAAAAGTAAAATTTATAAGAATATTAATTTATATAGATGGGAAGGATGAAAATGGAAAATAAAAAAATTCGTATATTAACTGGAGATAGACCAACAGGAAGGTTACATATAGGGCACTATTTTGGCTCATTAAAAACAAGAGTAGAGATGCAAAATAGTGGAAAATATGACCCATTTATACTAATTGCAGATGTGCAAGCATTAACAGATAACTTTAATAACCCAGAAAAAGTAAGAAAAAATATAAAACAAGTAATGCTTGACTATTTATCAATAGGTATTGACCCAGAAAAGACAACAATATGTATACAATCAATGATACCAGAAATTGCAGAACTTACAGTTTTTTATTCAAACTTAGTAACAATTGCAAGACTAGAAAGAAACCCTACCGTAAAAACAGAAATTGCCCAAAAAAGGGAACTATTTGGAGAAAGCGTTACATATGGATTTTTGGGTTATCCAGTAAGTCAAGCTGGAGATATAACAGCTTTTGAAGGAGAAGTAGTACCAGTAGGAGAAGACCAGTCACCTTTAATTGAACAATGTAGAGAAATAGTAAGAAAATTTAATTCAATATATGGAGAAGTATTAACAGAACCACAAATAGCATTATCAGAAGGAAAAAGAATAAAAGGATTAGACGGAAATGAAAAAATGGGTAAATCATTAGGAAATGCAATTTACTTATCAGATACTGCAGAAGAAGTGGAGAAAAAAGTAATGAGTGCAGTTACAGACCCTAATAGAATAAAAAAAGATGATTTAGGAAATCCAGATGTATGCATGGTTGCTTATTACCATAACTTATTTAGCTCTAAAGAAGAATATAACGCAGTTTGTGAAGAATGCAAGGCTGGTAAAAGAGGTTGTGTAGCTTGTAAAAAACAACTTGCTAAAAATATAAATAATTTTCTTGACCCTATAAGAAAAAAAAGAAAATACTATGAAGAAAGACCAGAATTAGTAGACAAATACCTAATTGAAGGAACAAGAAAAGCACAAAAAACAGCACAAGAAACGATGAAAAAAGTAAAAAAGGCAATGAAACTAGATTACTTTAATGAATAAAAATAATAAATATAAATATTGCATATAAAAATTTGAATATAGAACCATAAAATTATTTAATTGTAAAATAACAAATAACAATAAAATCCAAAATATCTGCTATATTATAATAGTTTTATAATATAGCAGAATATTATACAAAAAAGCATGTATACTAAAAATAGATTTGAAAAGTAATAAAAAATAGATTGGAGAAAGTATGTTTACAGATTACGTAAAAATAATAGCTAAAGCAGGAAACGGTGGAAATGGTGCTATTTCTTTCAGACATGAAAAATATGTTGCAGCAGGTGGACCAGATGGTGGAGACGGAGGAAAAGGCGGAGACGTTTATTTTGTAGTAGACCAAGATGCAAATACATTAATAGACTTTAGATATAAGAAAAAGTTTAAAGCAGAAAATGGTAATAATGGAGAAGGTGCTCGCAGATTTGGAAAAAGTGGTGAAGACCTTTATATAAAAGTACCAATAGGAACCATAATAAAAGATGCAAACACAGGAAGAGTTTTAGCAGACTTATCTGAAAAAGACCAAAAAGCTTTAATATTACATGGTGGTAGAGGTGGTAAAGGAAATGTAAACTTTGCTACTGCTACAAGACAAGCTCCTAGATTTGCACAAGATGGAGAAGATGGGGAAGAAAAAGAATTAATTCTAGAACTAAAACTATTGGCAGATGTAGGATTAATAGGATTTCCAAACGTAGGAAAATCAACACTATTATCAATGGTTACAGATGCAAAACCTAAAATTGCAGATTATCACTTTACAACATTAGACCCAAACTTGGGAGTGGTAAAAAAAGAGTTTGGAGATAGCTTTGTAATTGCAGATATTCCAGGAATAATTGAAGGAGCGAGTGAAGGCATTGGCTTAGGAATACAATTTTTAAGGCATATAGAAAGAACAAGATTATTATTACATGTAATAGATGTTTCAGGAGCAGAAGGAAGAAACCCTGTAGAAGATTTCTATACCATAAATAATGAACTAAAAAAATACAGCCAAAAACTAAGTGAAAGAAAGCAAATAATTGTTGCTAATAAAATAGATAGTATGCAAGATGAAAATTTATATAAGGATTTAGAAAAATTAGCTAAGGAAAAAAATTTGGAAATCTTTAAAATATCTGCAGCAACAAACACTGGAATAAAAGAATTAATACAACATGTATCACAAGTATTAAAGACTTTACCTAAAGAAAATCTTGTAGAAATAAATAATGAAGAAAAGTTATATACATTAGAGGAAGAAAAACCATTTACAATAGAAAAAGAAAAAGATACTTACATTGTAAATGGACCAGCTGTAGAAAAATTAATGAAACGAGTTAATCTAGATGATAACGAGTCTATGTATTATTTCCATAAAATCTTAGATGAATTAGGAGTTAGCAGTAAACTAAAAGAAATGGGAATAAAAGATGGAGATAGTGTAAATATAGCAGGTTGGGAACTTGAGTGGGAAGACTAAACAAAAAATATTTTAAAAATGTCAAACTTTTGTTTGACATTTTTCGCTCTTTGTGTTATTATATAAAAAGAGTTTTATAAAGTTGTAATATTAGGAGTGATGTATAGTGAGAAAAAAGAAAGAAATTTCTACAGAAATTAACAAAAGAGAAAGAGCCATACTAAAATATATAGAAAGGCAAATTAATACAAGGGGTTATCCACCTTCAGTAAGAGAAATAGGAAAAGCTGTAGGCTTAAGTTCAACAGCCACAGTACACTCATACTTAAATAAGCTTGAAGAAAAAGGTTACATCAAAAAAGAAAATAAAAAAGGAAGAACATTAAAAGTAATAAAAGGACTATTAGGAGACCAACCTAAGCCAGAAGTAGAATTAAAAGATTTCTATGGTGGTAAAGAAATGGTAGAAGTACCTGTTATAGGAAAAATTACAGCAGGAGAACCTATACTTGCAGTAGAAAATGTAACAGACACATTTCCTATTCCAATAGACTTTGTTGGTAATAGCGAAAGCTTTATGCTTACTGTAAGAGGCGAAAGTATGATAGAAGCTGGTATATTAGATGGAGACTATATATTAGTAAAAAAACAAAATACAGCAGAAAATGGGCAAATTGTAGTTGCTTTAATTGGAGATGAGGCTACAGTTAAAACTTTCTACAAAGAAAAAGACCACATAAGATTACAACCAGAAAATAGTACAATGGAACCTATTATAGTTCCTACATGCGAAATATTAGGAAAAGTAGCAGGAGTATTTAGAAAAATAAAATAATTAATATGGGGAATGTTATATGAGCAAATATTTTAATAATTTTTATCGTAATACAGAAAATAGGATGAAAAACTTTTTCACATATTTTCTAATGTTAGTTTTACTATATGTAATAGTAGACATTTTAACATTTGGGTATATTTACAGTACATATAAAACAATAGAACAATATGAAATAGTAGTTATAAATCCATCAGTTACTGTAGAAAAAGCGAAAGCAACAAATGTAAATGGATTTATAGAAGGCAAAATAAAAAATTATGCAACAACAACACTATCAGATGAATATTTAAAATTTGATTTTTATAGCGAAAGAGGAGTAAATGTAGGTACAAAATATTTAAAAATAGAAAGCTTAGGGCAAGATGGAGAAATAGACTATAAAGTTCAATTTAGGTTTGATAATGTTAAATATTTTACTGTAAATTTAGCTACACAAGAAGAAGTTGAAAATGCACAAGAATTTGAATTTAAAATAGATGAAGATATGGGAGTACCATTGTTATTCTCAGGCATATTATTATTAATGTTCCTATAATAATGAAATAAAACAATGATAACTAAATATAACTAATAACAAATAAAAAACAAATATTACTAAAATTATATATACAATAAATCAAAAAGTTATTATTGAAATTTATAAAATATAAAAAAATAGCAAAAAAGGTTTGCTATTTTTTTGTATATGTAATATAATCGTAACATAAACGTAATAACCATGAAATAAAATTAATTTACTAACTGGTGAAAGGAAGAGCTTTAATGTTTAATTATGGACAAGATATAGGCATAGACCTTGGAACAGCTACAGTAATAGCATATGCAAAGGGAAAAGGCATAGTATTAAGAGAGCCATCAGTTGTTGCTGTAGATAATAATACAGGAGAAGTTCTAGCTGTAGGAAAAGAAGCAAGAAAGATGTTAGGAAGAACACCTGGAAATATAGTGGCAACAAGACCATTAAGAGATGGAGTAATATCTAATTACACTGTAACAGAAAAAATGTTAAAGTATTTCATTAACAAAATATGTGGAAAATTCATATTTGCACCAAGAATTATGATTTGTATTCCATCACAAGCTACAGAAGTAGAAAAAAAGGCAGTAATAGATGCAGCTTCACAAGCAGGAGCAAAAAAAGTATATCTAATAGAAGAACCAATAGCAGCAGCTATAGGTGCTGGAATAGATATATCAAA
>CAJMQM010000049.1 GCA_905215615.1 uncultured bacterium
TACGCATTACATGAAGCAGAAATACTTAAACCAGTTGCTAAATCTGTTACTTTATTAACCAATAACGAAAAATTAATAGAAAATAGAGGAATAGACCTAAATGTAAATGAAAAGAAGGTTAGAGAAGTAAGAGGATTAGAGAAGGTAGATGAAATAGTATTTGACGACAACTCAAAAGAAAATGTAAACGGAGTATTTGTTGCAATAGGTACTGCTAGCACAAACGACCTAGCAAGAAAAATAGGAGCTAGAATAGAAAACAATTCTATTGTAGTAAAAGAAAATCTAGAAACTACAGTTCCAGGCTTATATGCTTGTGGAGACTGCACAGGAGGAATTCTTCAAATTAGCAAAGCTACTTATGAAGGAACAAAAGTAGGGTTAGAAATAATAAATAGAATTAAGAATAACAAGTAATAATTTAGACAATATGCTAATATTATAAGAGTTTGCAATAACGATTATAAATATAAAAAATTTATAAAGTAAATCTATGTTAAATAGTAATAATATAAATATACTTTTAAAATTATATAGCAAAAACTAATTTATGTTTTATAAAATACAAATTTTAAAATAAAAATAAGGAGGAAAATAAAATGTCAGTTGTAAATTTAACAAGTGAAAATTTTGAAAATGAAGTATTAAAATCAGAGTTACCAGTTTTAGTAGACTTTTGGGCAGAGTGGTGTGGACCATGTAGGATGATGGCACCAGTAGTAGAAGAACTTGAAAAAGAAATGGGAAGCCAAGTTAAATTTGGAAAGGTAAATATAGACGAGTGCCCAGACTTAGCAGAAAAATACAATGTTATGAGTATACCAACATTTAAAAGCTTTAAAAACGGTGCAGAAATGGGAACCACAGTTGGAGTACAAGACAAAGGAGAATTAGTAAAAATTATAAAATTGTAATACATGTTTTTGCCTACTTTGATTTATTTGAGAAAATGTGTTATAATAATTTATACATCTGTTCTGCGTGAACAGAAAATAGACATCTTGGAGGAACAAGAATATGATGTATCAGAAAGTTGAACTGAAGGCTGGCAAGGTATTTGCCGAAGAGACGAAGGAGTACATTGGGAGAGAGATTGACTCCCTTGATGGTATAATTGTCGTTGAAAAGGATGACGGCAAGACCGTCTTCGCAGAGTATGGGACGATGGTAGGTGAAGACTTTTACTTCTTCTGCCGGAACACCATTATGTGTGCTCACTGCCACAGCCAGCACATGCCGACATGCAGATACAACAGCAACACCAACAAAAAAGGTGGCTACTATCTCTGCATAGAGCAGTAACACTTTCAGTACCTCGCCCGCATTGCGGCGAGGTATTTTTTTATTATAGGTTTACTTTTATTTGAAAGTATGGTATTAATATTATCAGGAGGGATGTTCAAATGAAAAAATTTATCGTAATAATTTTAGTAATAGTTTTAGTATTAACTACTACATTAACTATTTTGTTAACTACTAGCAGTGAAAAAACAGATTTAGTTTCTATAAAATCAGAAAAAGAATTAGAAAGAATATATGAAGGAGAAACAGATAGCCTTCTAAGAGACGTGTTAGAACTACCATTTTCTTTCTTTAAATATCAAACAGTTATGGGGTCTACAACTAATTCATCAAGCAGTTCTTTAGGAGGACTAACATCACAGAACTTTGTTGGCAGTGCAGCAACATCAGAAAGTTCTACTAGCTCTTCTATACTTGATTCTATAAGTTCTTCCAAAGATTACTCTACTACAAATATACAAGTAGAAAATGTAGATGAAGCAGACATAATAAAAACAGATGGCGATTATATTTATTCAATATCTGAAGACGAAATAGTAATTACAGATGTAACAAATCCAACAGAAATAAAAATAGCATCTACAATTCAAACAGGTAATGGAATTCCAGAAGATTTAATTCTTCAAGGAAATAAACTAGTTGCAATATTAACAAATTCTACTACATCAAGTTTTTCATATTATTCAAAAACAAACACAATAGTAAGAATATATAATATTGAAAATAGAGAACAACCAAAATTAGAAAAATTTTATGAATTATATGAACCATATTATACATCAAGATGCATAGACGGAAAATTATATGTAATTTCTTCTGGAAAACTTAGAGAAGAGAACGAAAAAATAGTTAGAGAATATCGTGAAGACGGTTTAGAAAAAGAGATAAATTTAAAAAATATTAAACGTTTTAACGATATAGAAACAAATAGTCAAACATTAATATCTATGATAGACCTAAACAATATTTCATCAAATGTTAATGTAAATTCATATTTAATGGACATATCAAATGCGTATGTTTCAGAAAACAGTATATATTTGTTAAATGAGGAATATTCTAGTAATTCAGAAGAAGTTCCAATATCATCACTATTTGGATTAAAAGGTGTATATGGATTTTTTGAAAGTATAGAAGAAAAATGGGCTACAGGTTATGAAAGCCATACTGCAATATATAAATTTAATATATTAGACAATGGCGAAATGGAATATAGCTGTAAAAACGAAGTTAAAGGCAGAACAATAAACCAATATTCAGTAGACGAATATAATGGAACCTTAAGAGTTGCTTTATATGACAATGATGGTTCGAGAGTAGTAATTTTAGACAACAATTTAAAAGAAATAGGAAAGACATACGACTTAGCAAAAGGAGAAACTATGTATTCTTCTAGGTTTATGGGAGATAAAGCATATTTAGTAACATATAGAACAGTAGATCCATTATATGTTATAGATTTATCTAACCCTAGTAGTCCAAAAGTTTTAGGAGAGTTAAAAATCCCTGGGTATAGTACATATCTTCATCCATATGATGAAAACCACATAATAGGGATTGGCATGGAGACAAAAGAAACAATTAGAAGAAACTCATCAGGAAAGGTAATTTCTACAACTGCAAGTATAGTTGGTATGAAAATGGCACTTTTTGATGTAACAGATGTAACAAACCCTATACAGATGTCAAGTGTAGTAATTGGAGACTCTAGAACTACATCTGCAATACTTACAAACCCAAAAGCTCTACTATTTTCTAAGGAAAGAGAATTAATAGCCATACCAGTAAACAATTATGCAGAAGATTTTGAAGTATCAAATTCAGCAGAAACATATTCATCAGCAGTAATTGCTTACAAAAATAAAATGGACTACATTTCAGAAGGGTATTTAGTATATAACATTAACTTAGAAAATGGAATAGAATTAAAGGGAAGCGTAGTACATGAAAACGATATAACTACAACTCCATATTATAGAAGTACATCAAAACTTCTAAGAGGTTTGTACATAGACGATAACTTATATACAGTTTCAGAAAATAAAGTTAAGGTTAATAATTTAGAAACATTAGAACTAGTAAATGAATTAAATATAAAGGAGGAAAAATAAAATGGAAGAAAATAAAAAAAAATCGCCTTTAGGAGTTTCATCATTTGTTTTGGGATTAATATCTTTATTTAGTACATTATTTTACTATATATCTTTACCTACTGGAGTATTAGCAATAGTATTTGGAGTTAAAGCAATAAAGAAAACAGGTTCTAACTTAGGAAAAGCAGGATTAATTTTAGGAATTATAGGGTTATGCATTATGACATTTATATATGTAACCTTAATTTTAGGAATATTAGTATCAAGATAACATACTTTTATAAGGGGCAAAAATGAATTACAGAATAGTAAATGGCTCTATATCATATGGAGCAGAAACAATATTAGAAGAAATAAATTTTGAAATAAAAGAAAAAGACAAAATAGCTATTGTTGGAAGAAATGGAAGCGGTAAAAGTACACTTTTAAATGCAATAGTAGATAATACAATGCTTGAAGAAGGTATTGGAGAAGAAAAATTTAATATATACAAACAAGGCTCTCCAAACATAGGATTTTTAAAACAAATTGAGTTTAAAGATTCGTCTAAAACTCTACTAGATGAAATTTTAAAAGTGTATGAACCTATTTTAAATTTAGAAAATAAGATTATAAAATTATCAAACGATATGCAAAAAAGTACCGACCAAAAAACAATAAAAGATTATACAGAAGCATTAGATAAGTTTGAAGTAATAGGCGGGTACACTTATAAAAAAGAATATGAAATAGCATTAAAGAAGTTCGGATTTAATGACGAAGACAAGAAGAAGAGAATAGACCAATTTTCAGGAGGACAAAGAACAAAAATAGCATTTCTAAAGCTTTTATTAAGCAAGCCAGATATATTACTTTTAGATGAGCCAACAAACCATTTAGATATAACAGCTATAGAGTGGTTAGAGAACTATTTAAAAAGCTATGCAAAAGCTGTGGTTATTGTATCACATGATAGGATGTTCTTAGATAAAATTGTTAATAAGGTATATGAAATAGAATATGCTACAATTACTGAATATGTTGGAAACTATACTGAATTTGAAAAGCAAAAAAGAATTAATTACGAAAAACAATTAAAAGACTATGAATACCAGCAGGCAGAAATAAAGAGATTACAAGCTATTGCAGATAGATTTAGGTATAAGCCTACTAAAGCAAAAATGGCATTATCTAAACTAAAGAAAATAGAGCAAATGCAAATAGTAGAAGAACCAAATAAATATGATTTAAAAACTTTCCATATGAATTTTAATATAAAAGTAGAAAGTGGGAAGAGCGTACTATCAGTTAAAAATTTAGAAATAGGTTATGATAAACCAATTCAGAAGGTATCATTTGACTTATATAAAGGGCAAAAACTAGCAATAATAGGGGAAAACGGTATAGGAAAATCTACACTTTTAAAAACGCTAAATGGCAACATACAAAAAATTGGTGGTAATTTTGAATATGGCTACCATGTAGATAAACAATATTTTGACCAGCAAATGGAATTTAAAAATATGGAAAATACAGTTTTCGACGAACTTTACGATACATTTCCAGAATTAACAACAACACAAATTAGAACAATTTTGGGAACATTTTTATTTTCTGGAGATGATGTTTTTAAGAAAATAAAAGTTTTATCTGGAGGAGAGCGTGCTAGATTACAATTATGCAAAATATTTAAGAAAGGTCCAAATTTATTATTGCTTGACGAGCCAACAAACCATATGGACATTATAGGCAAGGAAAGTTTAGAAAACATATTAAAAGAGTATAAAGGAACATTAATATTTGTTTCTCACGATAGATATTTTGTAAATAAAATAGCAGATTCACTATTGATATTTAAACCAAATAACGTAACATTTTTCAATGGCACATATCAAGAATATGAAGAAAAACATAATTTAGAAGAATATGGCACTAGTGAAATTCCAGAAACTAATAAGAACTCTAACATGGAAAAATTTATAAAAAACGATAACAGCAATAATCAATATTTCTTAAATAAAGAAATAAAAAGAGCCAGAAGTAAGATGGAAAAGCTAGAAGCGGAAATAAATAATATAGAAAATGAAATTGCAAATATAAAATTAGAAATGGCAAGAGAAGAATATGGTACAGACTATATAAAGCTAAAAGAGCTACAAGACAAGATAGATGATTTAAATATGATAATAGAAGAAAAACTAACAGAGTGGGATGAATTAAACGAAAAGATAAAAAATACATTATAAGAAAACTAAGATATTGCTTTTAGAAGAATAAAAAATGTGTGATTATAAAAGAAAAATATAGTTTGTAAAATTAACGTCTATTGTAAAAGAAAAAAAGACGGGGTAAAAAAAGCAAAAAAATTACTTGACTATGACTTTATAATGTGCTACAATAACAAATGTCAAGTAAATAAATGCGGATGTGGCGAAACTGGCAGACGCGCTGGTCTTAGGAACCAGT
>CAJMQM010000050.1 GCA_905215615.1 uncultured bacterium
AATTAATATAATAAAATGTAAAAATCCTAGATGTATTACATCAATAGAGCAAGAATTACCACACATATGTGAATTAACAGATAGAGAAAACGGTGTGTATAGGTGTAAATATTGTGAGGAAAAGGTAAAAAGAGATATATATTAAAAAAATATTTTAGAAAGTGAAGTGATTAAATTATGAAAATATTATTAAAAAATGGAAATCTAATAGATTACAAGACAAAAATAAATGGAAAATATGATATTTTAATTGAAGATGATAAAATATCTAAAATAAACAAAAATATAGATGAGCCTGTAGATAGAATAATAGAGTGTGAAGGTTTAAAAATAATTCCAGGTATGATAGACATACATTGTCATTTAAGAGAACCTGGATTTGAATATAAAGAAACAATAGAAACAGGTGCCAAAAGTGCAGTCGCAGGAGGATTTACAACAATATGTCCAATGCCAAATACAAAACCTACACCAGATAATGTTGAAACATTAGAAAAAATTATAAAAGAGGCTAAAAGGGTTAATTTGTGTAATATACTTCCATATGCTTCTATAACTAAGGGAGAAAAAGGAGAAGAATTAGTTAATTTCAAAGAGTTAAAATTAGCAGGAGCAATTGCGTTTTCAGATGATGGTATGCCAGTTGTTAATAGTAGAACAATGAGAAGTGCTATGATAGAGGCAGATAAATTAAATACATATGTTGCATCACATTGCGAGGAAAAATCTGTATCTAGTGGTGCTATAAATGCAGGAAATATAGCAAATAAATTAGGTGTAGAAGGTGTTTTGCCAGAAGCGGAAGAAATAATGGCAGCAAGAGAAATAGTTATATCTGAAACAAATAATGTTAGAGGACATATATGTCACATAAGTACTAAAACTAGTAAAAATATGATTAGAGATGCTAAAAAAAGAGGGGTAAAAATAACTTGCGAAACATGCCCTCATTATTTTACATTTACAGTTGATGAAGTTTTAAAATCTGGTACAAATGCAAAAATGAATCCACCATTAAGAGAAGAAAAAGATAGGAAAGCAATAATACAAGGACTAAAAGAAGGAACAATAGATTGTATAATAACAGACCATGCACCACATAGTGTAGATGAGAAAAATCAAGAGTTATCAAAAGCACCAAACGGAATTATAGGTTTTGAAACAGCTCTTCCAGCAGAAATTATGAATTTAATAGATAAAAGAGAAATAAGTTATTTCGACTTGGTAAGGTTAACTTCATATATGCCTGCAAAACTATTAAATATAGATAGAGGTACAATAGAAGTAGGAAAAGTTGCAGATATAACAATATTTGACGAAAACGAAAAATATATTTATACTAAAGAAATGATAGTATCTAAATCCAAAAATAGTCCATTTATAGGAAAAGAATTAAAAGGAAAAGTAAAATATACAATTGTTAGTGGAAGAATTGTATATGAAGGGTAATTAATAAAAATAGTTAAGGTTATAGGTAATCCTTATTAAAAACCTAAATATTATAAAGGAAAAGAGAAAATGAAAGCAATTGATAAACTTATAAATAAAATAAAAGAAACAAATAATCCAACAGTAATAGGATTAGACCCAAGATATGAAATGATACCAAAATTCATAAGAGATAAATACAGTGAAAATCTAGAGGGCGCAGCAGATGCAATAATAGAGTTTAATAAATGCTTAATTGATGCAGTATATGATATAATACCAGCTGTAAAGCCACAAATAGCATTTTACGAAATGTATGGAATAGAAGGTATGAAAGCTTTTAAAGAAACTTGTAGATATGCAAAAGAAAAAGGTATGGTAGTTATTGCAGATATAAAAAGAGGAGATATAGGCACTACTGCAAAAGCATATTCAAGTGCATTTTTAGGAAGAACAAAAATAGGTAAAACAGATATACCTATTTTTGATGTGGATTTTGTAACTATAAATCCATACATGGGAATAGACAGTATAAAACCATTTATAGATGACTGTAAACTATATAATAAAGGAGTATTTATATTAGTAAAAACTTCTAATCCATCATCAGGAGAATTACAAGATATAAAATTAGAAACAGGTGAAGAGGTTTATACAAAAGTATCTATACTAGTAGAAAAATGGGGAGAAGAATTAATTGGAGAATATGGTTATAGCAGTATTGCAGCAGTAGTTGGAGCTACATATCCAAAACAATTAGAAGAGCTAAGAAAAAATGCACCAAATACATTTTTCTTAATTCCTGGGTATGGAGCACAAGGAGGAACTGCAAAAGATATTGCATATGGTTTTGACAAAAATGGTATAGGTGGAATTGTAAATAGTTCAAGAGGCTTAATGTGCGCATATAAATCTGATTTATGGAAAGAAAAATATACTGAGATGGATTTTGAAAAAGCAACAAGGGCAGAAGCAATAAGGATGAGAGAAGAATTAAATAATTCAATAAAATAAATTAGGAGGTAAGAAAATGCCAGAGCAAATGCTAGCAGAGTTAGTGAAAAAAGAAAAAATAATTGAAGGTGTGTATAAGTTTAGTTTAAAGGCAGAAAGTATAGTAAATTCTACGAAACCAGGTAATTTTGTAGAAATAAGGGTAAATGACCAAACAGAACCTTTTTTAAGAAGACCTATAAGTATACACAATTTAGATAAAGAAAATGGAATACTAGAATTTATATTTCAAATTAAGGGAAAAGGAACAGAAATATTATCAAGAAAGCAAGTTGGAGACAAAGTAGATATAATAGGTCCTTTAGGGTATGGAAATTTTAAGTTAGATAATTATAAAAAAATAGCAATAATAGGTGGAGGCATAGGAATATTTCCACTATACGAATTACTAAAAGAAGCAAAAGAAAAAGATATAGAAACAGGTGTATATTTAAGCTTTAGAAATAAAGATTTAGTGATGTTAGAAGATGAATTTGGAAAATTAACTAATAACTTAAATATATCTACTGATGATGGCTCATATAAAAATAAAGGGTTTGCAATAGATTTTCTAAAACAAGATATGAGCAATGAAAATTATGAGTGCATATATGCATGTGGTCCTACACCAATGCTTAGAGCAGTTAAAAATTATGCAGTAGAAAAAAATATAAATTGTCAAGTTTCATTAGAAGAAAAAATGGCATGTGGATTAGGTGTATGCTTAGGATGTGCTGTAAAAAAAGCAGATAGTCCAAAAGATAATCCAGAATACTTCCATGTTTGTAAGGCAGGTCCTGTATTTAACGCAAAAGATGTAGAATTTTAATTTAAAATTGAAAAGGTAAAGAATAGATATAGAAATGTAAAATTAAATATTTTTTAAAGAAAGGAGAAATAATCCAATAAATGTTTTAATAATTGGATTATATGTGATAATAAATGAATACAAAAGTAAATTTTGCAGGAATAGAAATGAAAAATCCGGTAACTGTTGCATCAGGTACATTTGGTTATGGAAGAGAATATAGTAACTTTTTTGACTTAGGAAAACTAGGGGCCGTTATAACCAAAGGAACATCTCTAAAACCAAAAAGTGGTAATAAGCCTCCAAGAGTATATGAAACTGCAAGTGGTATGCTAAACAGTATAGGACTTCAAAATCCAGGAGTAGAGTTTTTTGCAAATAACGATTTACCATTTTTAAAGCAATTTGATACCAAAATAATTGTAAATGCATGTGGAAGTTCTATAGAAGAATATGTAGAACTATGTAAGATATTAAATACATTAGATATAGATGGAGTAGAGCTAAACTTATCTTGCCCAAATGTAAAAGAAGGCTGTATGGCTTTTGGAAATACCTACGAAGGGGTAAAAAAAGTAACAAGTGAAGTTAGAAAAGTGTTAGATAAACCACTAATAGTAAAGCTTACACCTAATGTAACAGATATTGCAAGTATAGCAAAAGGTGTAGAAGATGGAGGTGCTGACGCTGTTTCCTTAATAAACACATTATTGGCAATGAAAATAGATATAAATACAAGAAAACCAGTTTTAGCAAATAATACAGGAGGATTATCTGGACCAGCAATAAAGCCAATTGCAGTAAGGATGGTATACCAAGTTTCAAAAGCGGTAAATATTCCTATAATGGGATTAGGAGGAATAGTATCAGGAGATGATGCAATAGAATTTATGCTTGCAGGTGCTACAACGGTATCAATTGGGGCTGGAAATTTTGCAGACCCATATGCTAGCATAAAAACAATTGAAGGAATAGAAAATTATATGAAAAAATATAACGTTGAAAATGTTACAGATATTGTGGGAAAAGTAGAAATGAATTAGAAATAAAAGTTTACTTCTGAAAAGGCTAATCATCTTGAAAAATTTTCAAAAATATGGTAAATATAATTAATCTAGGAATAATCTGGGAAAATAATTTATGAAAGGAGTGCAGCTATAATGGCAGCTGTACAAAACTGAGACCAATGCGCCAAACTGTCCTACATACCATGAATGGTGCACTGCCAACTCGACACTTTTTGAAGACGCAACAGAAGCTCTCAGTAATGGGAACTATAAGGAGTTGGATAAGCTCCAGAACTATTGCTATCTTCATATGTTGGGACTAAGGGAAATGGAGGAAAGAGGTTTTTGTATCCTTGACGCAAAGGCTCTGCGCGAAGAACTGGACAGACTCTCGGCACAGTTGGGAGCAAAAAGATTAATGGATTTTAACGTTTCGGTTTAAAAAGAAAAGCACCACTTGCGATTGCGAGTGGTGCTTTTCTTTGGTGGAGATGAGGAGAGTCGAACTCCTTTCCAATACCCTTTCCATATGAACATCTACAAGTTTAGTTTGTTATTAAAATTCCCCTAATATAAAATTAACAAACAAACTTTATATTAAAGTAGCCACTAAATACCTACTACTTTTGTGGCGAAAAATAGCTTCGTTTCCCACTAATCGTCGCCTTATCTAAAAACGTGGGCATTTAAAGTAAGACGTCGCTGCTTAAACTAGGCAGCGTATGCTAATTCTCTATTATCAGCGTTTATATTTAATTTTTGCCTTTTTAAGTGGCCAGGCAACTCCACTACTTGCAATTCATACTTCTGGGGTACTGTCGAAACCAAATACATCCCCATATAAAGTACATATTATATTATACTATATTTTAGGTTTCGTTACAAGACAAAGAATAGAAAAAACAAAAGAAAAATATTAACAATTTTTATTAAAACAAGAATAACACAGAAAAAGATTAGGTAGTGAAAATATAATATATCTACATATTAGAGTATATATGCAGTTTTTGTCGAAAAAATGAGTACGAAATTTGTTGCAAAAGGTAACATGCTTTATTATAATGTATAATATATTTCTAGCCGAAAGGCTTCTAACATTTTTGTAAAATAGTTAAATCAAAGATTTTAATTAATTCACTATATTTTTCCATTTGTTATTAACAATTACTCAATAAAAATTAAAATCAAAAATAATTTAATTAATATCTAGTTATCTAAAGTTATTCTAAAAATTTCCCAAACATTACAAAAAATAGAATAAGAAACAGGTACATAAGAAAAGAAGTTTTTTGTCTAGCAATATAAATAAAAAAAGCAAGGAGGAATATGCCTATAGCAGAAAATCAAGAAGTAAAAGGGAAAAAGAGGAAGGAGTTGTTGTTACCGAAAAACGATATTGTGTTTCAAGCCCTATTCACACGAGGGAGAGAAAGTATAACAAAAGCATTATTAGAAGATATACTAAAGATAAAAATAAACAAGCTAGATTTAGATAAAAGTAAAGATTTGTTAAATGAAAATACAGAAGATAAAAATGGCAGATTAGATTTAAGAGCAATAATAAATGAAAATATAGAGTGTGATATAGAAGTAC
>CAJMQM010000051.1 GCA_905215615.1 uncultured bacterium
TTCTTCAGCAGCTGCTCCTGCTGCAGCTCCTGCTGCTGGTGCTGCTACTGCTGCTGCAGATACACCATATTTTTCTTCAATTCCTTTTACTAATTCTGATAATTCAACTACTGTTAAGCTGTCAATAGTTTCTAATAATTCATCTATTTTTGCCATTTTAAAATTCCTCCTTATATTTTTTATTGCAAACTTGGCTGTTTGCTAGTTATTTTAATTTTATATTTTTTTAATTAAAAACAAAGTTCATAATTAAATTTTATGCTTACGCATTTTCTTTTTGTGCTTTTACTTGATCCAAAGCAACTGCAAGTTTTGTAATATTTCCAAGTAAAGCTCCAGCAAGTTTTGCAAGTAATTCTTGTCTTGATGGAAGTTTTGCAAGTGTAATAATTTCTTCTGCTGTCATTACTTGACCATCTATAATTCCACCTTTAATTTTGTAGAATTCGTTATCTTTGCTAAATTTGTAGATTATTTTAGAAGCTTCTAAATAATCTTCTTTACTTGTTATAACAGCTGTTGGTCCTTCAAGTAGGCTGTCTAAACCGTTTTCTCCATTTAAGTCTAATGCTCTTCTCACAATGTTATTTTTTATAACTTTGTATGATGCATTTGCATTTCTTAAGTCACTTCTTAATTTTGTTACTTGTTCTACGTTAATTCCTCTGTAATCTACTAAAAGAATAAGTTTGTCTGTTTTGAATTGTTCTGCTAATTCTTTTATTTCTGCTTCTTTTTGTTTAATATTTTTTTCTTTAGCCATTTTTTCACCTCTTTCTTAATTTATATATATTAAAAAATTAAAACCAATCTTTTTACGCCATAGGCATAAAAGATTGGTTTATTTCCGCTCTTTAATATGCCTCGGTAAGACTTATTTTACTGCTTACTGTCTATGGCTAAATATATATTATTATTTTTGGTCTATATACATACTTGGTCCCATACTAGAAGATATAGCTACGCTTTTTATATATTGTCCTTTTGCTGCTGATGGTTTTGCTTTTATTATAGCGTTCATTACTGTATCATAGTTTTCTAGTAATTTGTCTACACCAAATGAAACTTTACCAAATCCTAAGTGAATAATGTTATTTTTGTCTAATCTGTATTCTACTTTACCAGATTTAATTTCATTAATAGCTTTTGTAACATCCATTGTTACTGTACCAGATTTTGGGTTTGGCATTAATCCTTTTGGTCCTAATACTTTACCAAGTCTTCCTACAACACCCATCATATCTGGAGTAGCTACTATAACATCATATTCAAACCAGTTTTCGTTTTGAATTTTTGGTATTAATTCTTCTGCTCCTACAAAGTCAGCTCCAGCTTTTGTAGCTTCTTCTGCCTTTGGTCCTTTAGCAAATACTAATACTCTTAAAGTTTTACCTGTACCATTTGGAAGTACTGTTGTACCTCTTACTTGTTGGTCTGCTTGTTTAGAGTCTACACCTAATTTAACGTGTAACTCTACTGTTTCGTCAAATTTTGGTTTTGGCATTTTTTCAATAGTTTCTAGTGCTTCTTTTGCACTATATAATTTTTTTCTATCTACAAGCTTTTCAGCTTCTTGATATCTCTTTCCTCTTTTCATTTTTACCTCCTTTGGTTTTAACGAAGTTTATACTTCTCCCAATTTTATATTATTATTTTTTTACAACAACACCCATAGATCTAGCTGTTCCTGCAACCATACTCATAGCTGTTTCTAATGATGCAGCATTTAAGTCTGGCATTTTTGTTTTAGCAATTTCTTCAACTTGTTCCATTGTTAATGTTGCAACCTTTTCTTTGTTAGGTTTTCCAGAACCTTTTTCTATTTTTGCAGCTTTTTTAATTAATACTGCCATAGGTGGTTCTTTTGTTATAAATTCAAATGATTTGTCTTTATAAACTGTAATAACAACTGGAATTATTGTTCCTGCTTGGTTAGCTGTTCTATCATTAAATTGCTTTACAAAGTCCATGATATTAACACCACTACCACCTAATGCTGGTCCTACTGGTGGAGCTGGACTTGCCTTTCCTCCTGGAATTTGTAATTTAATAATGTTTGCTACTTCTTTTCCTGCCATTTTATTAGCACCTCCTTTAAATTAAACTTTTATAACTTGAGATAGCTCTAGTTCTACTGGAGTTTCTCTTCCAAACATTGATACTGATACTTTTACTTTATGCTTTTCTTTGTTTATTTCTGTAACAGTTCCTATAAAATCTTTTAATGGTCCTACTAATACTTTAACAGAATCATTAACATTATAGTCTACATTTACTTGAGTTAGTTCTTCAAAGCCCATGTTTCTTATTTCTTCGTCTGTAAGTGGAATAGGGTCAGTTCCTGAACCAACAAATCCAGTTACTCCTCTAGTGTTTCTAACTATGTACCATGTTTTTTCTGTTACTATCATTTTTACTAAAACATAACCTGGGAAAACTTTTTTTAAGTTAGTTTTTCTTTTTCCATCTTTAATTTCTATTTGCTCCTCCATAGGAACAATGATGTCAAAGAAATATTCTTCTAACTCTCTATTTTTTATTACTTTTTCCAAATCTGTTTTGACTTTATTTTCATACCCAGAATAAGTATGTACAACATACCATCTTGGCTCTAAGTCTGCATTTTCTTGAGACATAGCTTAGCCTCCTTAATTAATTTTCTGTATTGTTAGTTGTTGTATCTTCTGCACTATTTGTGCTTTCTGTATTGTTTGCTTCTTCTGATTCTGTAGAATTTTCTGCATTTGATTCTTCACTGTTTGTGTCTGTATTAGTTGTTGTATTTTCCTCTGTATTGTATGATTCAACAACTTCTTTTATTCTGTCTATTCCATGTGTATTTATAGTTTCAAATGCTAAATCTAGAACAAATACTATAGCAGCAATAATAAGTACAACTACAATAACCGCAACAGTATTATTTACAAGTTGTTTAGGTGTTGGCCAAATTACTTTTTTTAATTCTGCTTTAAAGTCTTTGAAAAAATGCTTTTTATTTTTTGTATCTTTTTTTGCTTTTTTATCAGCTTTAGTATTTTCTACTTTTTTAGTACTTTTTGATACTTGTTTTGACTCTTTTTCAGAAGTTTTTACTTCGTTTTCTGTAACTTCTTCTTTAACTTCGTTTTGTTCTACTGTGTTTTGAAGTTTTTCTTGAGTCTTTGCATTTTTCTTATTACCCTTATTGTTTGTCCCTTTCTTCTTAGACATTACATTTTCCCCCTTAAAGGATTATTTTGTTTCTTTATGTGTTGTACGTTTTCCACAGAATTTACAATACTTAACTATTTCTAGTCTATCTGTATTATTCTTTTTATTTTTCTGTGTTGTATAATTTCTTCTCTTACATTCTGTACATTCTAATGTAATTGGTTCTCTTGCTCCTTTTGCAGCCATCTAACACACCTCCAACCTCAGCTCTTTTTTATCATTTTTTTAAGCGTATGTTTCACATACGCTTAATTATTTTATCATGTTTTTGCTACTATGTCAACTAGTTTTCAAGAGTTTTTCAGTTATATTTTCAAGACTTTTAGTTACTGTTCATACTAGATTATATTTATTGTTTTTTATATACAAAAAGCCTTATTATAAATTCTGTACTAAATATATATTAAATAACTCATAAAGTTAAAATTAATATTCTTACATAGTGATTTTTTATTAACTATATTTTTATAACTTTTTATTCTGCAAATTGTTTACCATATTGTATGCACTGTTCTATTACGTCTTTGTCAGGTGTCCACATTGTTTTTATTCCATCGTTTACTATTTCAAATCCAGCTTTTTTTAGTTCTTCTGTTATCTGCTTTGTTGCTTCACCACTCCATCCATAACTTCCAAATGCTCCTGCCTTTTTGCCTTTTAATTTCATGCCCTTTGTCATTTCTAATATTCCTGCTATAGAGTGTAAATACCCATTATTTACAGTTGGAGAGCCTACTAAGATTGCTTTTGATTTAAAGACTTCGGTTAATACTAATGTTTTATCATCTTTTGATGTATTCATTAATTTTACTGTTACATCTTTATCTACACTTTTAATTCCATATGCAATTGCCTCTGCCATTTTTCTAGTGCTATTCCACATAGTATCATATACAATAGTTATTTGATTTTCTTTATAATTATCTGCCCACTCTAAATATTTTTTTACAATTTGCTCTGGATTTTTTCTCCAAATTAATCCATGACTTGGGCAAATCATGTTTATTTCTAAATTCATATTTAATATTTCGTTTATTTTATTTTTTACCATCATACTAAATGGAGCCAATATATTTGCATAATATATTATTGCTTCGTCCCATAATTTGCTTTGTTCTACCTCATCTGCATATAAAAATTCTGATGCTAGATGTTGTCCAAATCCATCATTGCTAAACAATATTCCCTCATTATCCATATAAGTAAACATAGTGTCTGGCCAATGAAGCATTGGTGCTTCTATAAATGTAAGTGTATGTTTTCCTATGTTTAGCTTGTCCCCTGTTTTTACTACATTAAAATTCCAATCTTTATGGTATTGTCCTTTTACAGATTTAACCGCATTTGCAGTACAATATATAGGTATATTTGGAATTTCTTCTAGTAATTCCATTAATGCTCCACTGTGGTCTACTTCACCATGTTGTATTATTATATAATCAATTTTACTTAAGTCTATTTCTTTTTTTAAGTTTGATACAAATTCCCTGTCATATGGAAGCCAAACTGTGTCTATTAATACTGTTTTTTCATCTCTAATTAAATATGCATTATATGATGACCCATGTTCTGTTGTGAATTCGTCTCCATGGAATTTTTTTAATTCCCAGTCTGTTTTTCCTACCCAAGTTACATATTCATTAATTTGTTTTTTCATAAAATTCCTCCTATTAATCTTAATATGTATTTTACCTGTTACATTGTTAGCATTTATATACTGAAATATTCTATTATTTAAATAATGTATCTTTTTACTACAATATGTTATCCTTTAATAAAAATACTGCAATTTTAGGGTTATGTGCAATTGGTACACAATTTTATATTTTGTAATAGCATTTCTATACAATATTTATTCTCTGTAAAAATGTAAATATTTTATTTATGTTTTTTCTTTTGAACAGAGTAGCCAAATTTTCCAACTTGCTTTCCTAGTGTAAAATATTTTCCATTTGCATATGCTATTAAGTTACATTTTGTAATATCAAAAGCACCTTTTTCGTCTATATATTTTTCGTCTGCATCTATTGATAAAACATCTGCAATAAACATATCGTGACTTCCCATTTCTTTTATTTCTTTTACTTTACACTCTATTGATACAGGACTTTCTTTAATTAGTGGACATTTAACAAAACTTCCTTTTTCTTTTGTTAAGTGCATTTCTTTAAATTTATCTACTTTTGCACCTGTTTTTACTCCACACCAGTCTGTTGCATAAGCTAGTTCTTTTGTAGTTAAATTAATTACAAATTCTCCTGTATTTTTTATTATGCTATGTGAATATCTATTTTTTCTTACAGAAATATAACATGTTGCTGGGTCTGAAGCTATAATTCCTGTCCAAGCTACTGTTATTATATTACTTTTCTCCATATCTCCACAAGATACCATTACTGCTGGTATAGGATATTCAAATGTTCCAGATTTCCAAGTTATTTTGCCCATTTTATCACATATAATCCAATTATTAAAATATTATAGAAATTATAGGATTATTTCTCCTTTTAAACATATTTAGGTTATTTTGAGGTTAACCTATAAA
>CAJMQM010000052.1 GCA_905215615.1 uncultured bacterium
CGTAATTTCCACTTCCAATAACTGCTACATCTTTATTTCTATAGAAAAATGCATCACATATTGCACAATAGCTAACACCTTTTCCCTCAAATTCTTTTATTCCTTTTATGTTAGGAACATTTCTACTAACACCTGTTGCAAGTACTACATATTTAGATTTATACAAGTTATTTACTGTTGTTACCTCAAAATAATTTGTATAGTTTAATTGTACAACTTCGTCTTTAATTAATTCTATATTAAAATGTTTAAGTTGCTGCAAACCATTTTTATATAAGTCTTCTCCTGTAATACTTGTAAAACCATAGTAGTTTTCTATGTTTTTTGCTTTTCCAAGTGTTCCAGCATCTTCTTTAGATATTACCAATACATTAGCTCCACCTCTTTTGGCATAAATAGCAGCTGTTACACCTGCTGGTCCACTTCCAATTATTATAACATCATACATTTAATTTCTCCTACATTTCTAACTAGTAAATATTAATATGATTGTAATTAATAAATTATTACTTTCTAACTATTATCAGCAAAGCCCTAAACTGACTAAGAATAGTATGGTCAATTTAAGGCTTTGCAAATTACTATTTTAACTATATGCTATTATATTTGTTTTGTTCTTAAACTATTTACTATAATTAGTCTACAAAGTTAAAGTCATCTTTGAATTTTTCTTTAAATTTTTCAAATACAGCATTTAGTATATCTTCATCATCAACACTTACATAAGATTCTTCATCTTCGCTTTCTGTGTCTTCTAGTTTTAATATTACTACTTCTCCTGGTTCTTCTGCATCTTCTTCATCTTCAACAGGTAGTAATATTACATATTCTTCTCCATCATATTCAATTAAATCTAGGAATTCAAACTCTACTTCATTTCCATCCTCATCATTTAATGTTAATATATTGTCTAATTCCTCTCCTTCATTTTCTGTTGGTATATTGTTGTTCTTGTCTTCGCTCATATTTTCTCCTTTCAAATTTATTATATATTATTAAATTGTATTTCTACAATGTTAAAATCTAAACTTATTATTTGTAAAATTATAAAACATATACATTTATAATTAATCTTTTTTTCTATTAATAAACATTTCTAAAATATATACGGCTGATATTGTATCTACAAGGTCTTTCTTTTTATATTTATTAATATTAAGAAAATTCATGGTTTTGTGAGCAGCAACTGTTGTAAGCCTTTCGTCAATTTCTACAATTTTTATTTTGTTATATTTGCATTTTAGTTTGTGTATAAATTGATTTGTTACTTCTACCCTTTCGGTTTTAGTTCCATCCATATTAATTGGCATGCCTATAACAAATGTGTCTATATTATATAATTGCATTATTTCATCTAGTCTTTTTAAAACTATTTTATCATTACCTTTATGATGAACTGTTTCTAAGCCTTGAGCAGTAATACCTAGCTCGTCTGTAATAGCTAGGCCCACTCTGCTGTCTCCATAATCTATACCTAATTTTCTCATTTTACTCATCTATTCCTATATAATTCTTTACCATTTTTTCCAAAAGTTCGTCTCTTTCTATTTGTCTTATTAGGTTTCTTGCATTATTATGACTTGTAATATATGTTGGGTCTCCTGATAATATATACCCAACAATTTGGTTTATAGGATTATAACCTTTCTCTTCTAAAGCTTTATAAACCTCTTTTAAAATTTCCCTTGCCTTTATACTTTTATCTCTTTCTACTTTAAAACTAACTGTTTCGTCCATACCCATAACGCATAACCTCCTTTATAAATTATTTATATCATTTTCTTTTGGATTTGCAGAATCTAGATATTCCTCTAGTTTTTTGGTAACACCATCTAGTGCAGTTCCTTTGTAGTATGTTGAAAGAACAATATTTACTCTTGGTGAAGCAAATTCTTCTTCATTACCGTACTTTTGGTATTTCTAAATCCTCAATCTTTCTTTTCACTTCCTTCATAAAATCTGCAACTGCATTAGTTTCTATTCCGGAAAATACAATTGCAAATTTTGGTCCCATATATCTTACAAAGATATATTCTTCTGAAATATTTTGACTAATAACATTACACACTTCTGTAATAACATTATTTCCAGTTTCTCTGTTAAATTCATTGTTAATTTCTACTAAATTTATTATTTTAAACATACAAACTGTAGAAGTTGTATATTTATCTATTATTTTTTTAGCATCGCCATATAAGTATTCTGCTGTTTTTAAATGACTAAATTGGTCATCTCTAACAATGTTTTGAAGTGTATCTTGATTTTGTATAGTTTTTAACACTGCAACTATATTACTTTTAATTACTTCTAGCATTGTTACATCTACATTGTCAAATTCATGAGGTCTACTTCCTTCTATAATCCAATAACCTATATATACATTATCTATATATAAAGGGAAAAACATAGCAGATTTTGCTCTTCCAAATTCCATCTTTTGGTATGGTAGTCTTTCTCCTTCATTGTTAATAGTTATATACTTTGGTACTGCTGTTTCGATACTTTCTTTAAAAACTTCTTCACTGTTTAAGTTACTTAAAGTTTCCCAATGTTTTTCTTCTACATTAGATGCTCTTACAATGTATTCTGCTCCATTATATGTTACAATTGTAGAATATTTTATTTCATATTTTTCTATTAAAATATTGTTTATTTTTTCTAATTTTTCATCAGTAGAACTGCACTCTCCTAATGTATTCATAAAATCTTGTAGTATATTTAAGTTTGTTATTTTCTGATTAATATTGTTAAAACTTTGTATTTTTTTATGAATTGACATATTATAGAACATTAGCACTGCAATTATTACTACTAACAATACAATCACGGCTATTATCAAAAGTTATCACCCCACTTATCTGCAATAAGTCTAATTAATAATTATTTTTCATTTTGTTTAAAGTATCGTTCATACTGCTATTAAAAGTTGTGTTATTTGTATTATTTTTATAGTTTCCAAAATTCTGTTTTGCTTGCTTTTTTCCAGAGTCTTTTGAAATTAATGGATATACCATATTTGATAATTTTGACAATGCAAGCATAAAGTTTTTTGAATAACCATTTGTTGTTATTTTACAATTTACTAAACCTTCTAGGTATTTTGAATATGTTTGGTCCTCAAAAGGAATTACACAATAAGGTACTTCATCTTTGTTAAACAGTTCTGTCATAAATGACATAGCTGGGTCATTATAAAATGCCATACCACCAATAATTGTTCTATCTGTTATGCTTTTTACTCTTAATACTTTATTTAAAACTATTTTTAATTTTGATGGCTCTAGTATGTTTTTAGCTTTTAAGTCTCTTAAAAATGCTGTAAGAGGTTGAATTGTTAATACATCATATGTTTGAACTAGATATATTTCTTGAACTATTTTAAAATATTCCATATCTGTATCAAAATCACAGTCTAGAAGTACTAAAGAATAGTTGCTAACTAGTGTTTGCATAATATTTTGTGCATCTTTTATATCTTCATTTTCTCCTGGTAAAGTTGTATAAACATCTAGGTTTCTGTTAACATTTATACCAGCAGGAGTACCTCTTCTTAAACTGTCTATAGAAGAATAAGCTTTTTTTCTTAATTCTTCTTCATTTTCTGTGTAAATATAATATGCATTTTTATTTTTAGTTAAATCAAGTATTGCTGTTTTTATGCCACTTTGTGATATTACATCTGCTAAATTATTTACTAAAAATGATGTACCATTTTTTGATGTTCCTACAAATGCTACTGCTTTTTTATCGCTAGTAAATAGCCTTGTAAAGTCTACATTTGTATTTCTTGTATATTGTAATTCTTGAGTTTGATTATAACCATTTTGACTATAGTTGCCTTGAGCATAACTATTTGTATTGTAAGTATTTTCGTTATTTTGTGCATAATTTTGCATATTGTTGTTCTGAATATTATTATTTGGCATATTATAGTTTTGGTTATTATAACTTTGTTGATTATTACTTATTTGTGGTGTATCTTCTTCATCATCTATTCCTGGCAATATAGTAGCTTCTGGCATTTGTTGTACATTATTTGCTGTTTGGTTATATGAGCTATTTGCTACTTCTGTATCGTCTTCGTCTAAGTCAAATAAGTTTACACTTGGTTGTACATTATTATTTGCTACAATATTTTCATAGCCTTCATCTACATTGTTTTGTGTTTCAGGAGCTTCAGCTGTAATATTTTGTGGTAGTTCTTGTTCTGCTTCTGGTTGAACTTTTTTAGGTCTACCTCTCCCTCTTTTAGGCTGTGCTACTTCGTTTGTTACATCTTCAAAACCTGGCAAAACTGCAGTTTCAGTAGCTGGTGCATTTTTCTTAGGTCTACCTCTTCCTCTTTTTTGTGGAACAACCTGTTCTGTAGTTTCTATGCCTCCACCAGATTCTATAATTCCCATTAGTTCTTCTTTTATAGACGCTAGTGGGTCCTCCTCTTGTGGTATATTGTTTTGTTCTTGGTTATTTGTTTGAACATTAGGTGTACTCATTTGAGTATTTGCATTATTTTGTGTATTTATATTGTTTTGAATATTTGGAGTATTTTGCATGTTTACAGTATTTTGCATGTTTACAGCATTTTGCATATTTCCTTGTGTATTTAAACTTTCATCTTCAAATAAAGGATTTTGCTCTATTTTGGTTACTCTATTTATATTCATTGCATTTGGAACTACTACTGGTTTTGTTAATTTATTTTTCTCTAATTGCTTTTGTACAAGGTCTAGTTTAGCATTATCAAACTTAGTAGTTGTTTTTTGATTTTTGTATTTTTCTGCAGATTCTTTATATTTAGCTTGTGAATCTTTTACTTGTTGTGCTGATATAACTTTTGCAGGTCCTCCTACCATAATTTCTTGGTATTTTGGGCACTCTGCTTCTAATACTGCTTTTACATTAAGAGGTAAAAATTTTGCTATTACCTTTAAT
>CAJMQM010000053.1 GCA_905215615.1 uncultured bacterium
TGACGTAGTTCATATGTTCTTCCACCTATTAAAGTTTGATTTTTCTTTAGTTTTCCTACTATTGGAAATAGTACTGGAGAATGCCTTTTCCAATATACTTTGCCATTTTCGTCAAGTACATCTGCGCCTTGATGTATTCTTTCTGTACCATTTAATTTAAAACTAACTAGTTCTCCGCCTAGTCTTGATGTTAACATTTGTGTATACATGCTGGCACTCCTCCTTTTCTAACAAAATCTACATATATGATACTTATTTTTTATGTAAATGTCAAGCATTTATGTTTTTTCTATATCTTATAGCTAACGATTCCTTTTTCTAACTATTAAAATAAATATTGGTATTCTTTGCTATAAAATGTTAATATTCTACATTTCTACTCTTTTGGTGAATTTTTCTTTAATTAATTTATTTAAAGTTTTATTTTTTTCCAGCTCAAGTTTTGGGTCTTCTGTTTCTATTTTTATTGCCACACTTTGTACAAGTTTTAGTATTTCTATATCTCTAAAAAGGTTTGCTATTTTAAATTCTGGAAGTCCATGTTGTCTAGTACCAAAGAATTCGCCTGTGCCTCTTAGTTCTAAGTCTTTTTCTGCTATTACAAATCCATCGTTTGTATCTTGCATAATTTGCATCCTTTCTTTTGCAACTGGTGTAGAGCCACGATATTTTAATATACAATATGACTGATATTCTCCTCTTCCTACTCTACCTCTTAACTGATGAAGTTGTGCTAATCCAAAATGTTCTGCATTTTCTACAACCATAACATTTGCATTTGGAACATTTACTCCAACTTCAATTACTGTTGTAGATACTAATATATTAATTTTTCCATCTTTAAAATCTTGCATAATTTCGTCTTTTTCTTTTTGTTTCATTTTTCCATGCAGTAATTCTACTCTATAATCTTTAAATAACTCATTTTTATACTTCTCGCAAATTTTTGTAACAGATTTCATGTTTAATTCTTCATTTTCTTCTACAAGTGGGCATACTATATATGCTTGCCTTCCCTGCTCTAAATTTTTTCTTATAAAATTATTTACTCTTTCTTCTAGCTTATATGTTACTGCAAAAGTTTCTATTTTCTTTCTGTTAGGTGGTAATTCGTCTATAATTGATATGTCTAAGTCTCCATATAATATTAGTGCTAAAGTTCTTGGAATTGGTGTTGCTGTCATAACCAGTACATCTGGATTTTTACCTTTTGCTATAATATTTTCTCTTTGTCTTACTCCAAACCTATGTTGCTCATCGGTTACAACAAAGCCTAAATTTTTAAATTCTACATCTTCTACCAATAAAGAGTGTGTACCAACAAGAATATCTATTTCTCCATCTTTTAATTTTTGAAGTATTTCTTCCCTTAGTTTTTTTCTTGTTCCACCTAGTAAAAGCTCACACTTTATTCCAAATGGCTCTAAAACTTTTTTAAATTCTTCAATGTGCTGACTTGCAAGTATTGCAGTTGGTGCCATTATTGCAGCTTGGTAGCCATATTTTACAGCTTTATATGCTGCTATAATAGAAACTATTGTTTTTCCAGAGCCAACATCTCCTTGTAAAAGCCTATTCATTGGCTTTGTGCTTTCCATGTCTCCATCTATTTCTTCTAAAACTCTAAGTTGTGCCTTTGTAAGTTTAAATGCAAGCGAATTTATTACATCAGACATTTTCACATCTTTACTATATGCAATTCCTTCTTCTCCAATAGTTTGGTTCTTTAATTGCATTAAAGCTAACTGCATTGTAAGTAATTCTTCAAATACAAGTCTATTTCTTGCTTTATTGCATTGTACAAAATCTGTTGGAAAGTGAATTTGATACATTGCAGTGTTTATATCGTCTAATTTATAGTCTTGTAATATATAGTCTGGCAATGTTTCTTCTAATTTATTGTTTACCATATTTAAGGCATTTTCTATTGCCTGTCTTATTGTATATTCAGATAAATTATATGTAAGAGGGTATATTGGAACAATTTTTCCAGTATTTTTGCTTTCTCCCGCTCTATCGAAAACTGGATTTGAAATATCTATTTTTCCAAAAGTATTACTAACTTTGCCATAAAATTTATATTTTTCGCCAATTTTAAAAGCACTTTTTAAATAAAGTTGATTAAACCATGTTATAGTAGCAATACCTGTTTCGTCTCCAACTGTAAGTTTTAATATAGACATGTTTTTTCTTACCACTGCTACTGTAATATTAGACATTGCTGTTGCCTCTATTACTGCTTCTTCTCCATTTACTAGGTCAATTATTTTTTTAGTTTTTGTTCTATCTTCATAATCTCTTGGAAAATATGTAATTAAGTCATATAAAGTGTATATACCAATACTATTAAGAACTTTTACTCTTTTTGGTCCTATTCCTTTAATATATTGTACATTTTGTTTTAAATCTATCATATATTAATCTCCTCTTACAAAATTTACACATAAAAATATAACCATACGAATATTTGTATGGTTATATTTAATCACATTTTTTGGTAATTTTCAATATTTATTTTATTGGTTTGCTTCTATTTTAAAATCTTTAACATTTGTAACATCTGCAGAAACCATGCAATTTATTTGCTCTGTTTTTCCTGCTTCTATTGTTCCTATTGATGGTTTTAATTCTACTACTGTGTTACCGTTTTCGTCTAATAGTGTTAATTTTACTATTTCTGGTTCATGTGTTGTTGTTCCATTATTTTTTACATCTGCTAATAATGTGCTAAGTCCATCTTTTTCTGTAAATTGAATATTGCTTATTTCTAAGTTGTTATATGTTTTTGCTTTTGCAAAATCTTTGCTTGTATTAATTTTTGTTCCATCATCTAATTTAGTTGTGTATTGTTCATTTGCTGTATTATCTGCTGTTTGTTGTGTTCCATTATTAGTATTACTATTTTCGTCCTTTCTCTTATTAATATTTGCCATTACCACAAAAAATACTATTGCAATTATTACAACCGCCACCAATAAAACTATCCATCTTTTTTCATTACTATTCATTTTAAAAATCCTCCTTATTTAACTTTTGTTATTTTATACAAATTTAATTTGTTTTATCAATTTTTTGACTAACTTCTATATAATGCCAAGAATCTCTGCACATATCTTCTAAGCTTTTTTCTGCTTTCCAACCAAGCTCTTCTTCTGCTTTTGTTGAATCTGCATAAAATGCTGGTAAATCTCCTGCTCTTCTTTCTACAATTTTATATGGAACATTTTTTCCAGTAGCTTTCATAAATGTATTTACTACATCTAAAACACTATAACCTACTCCAGTTCCTAAATTGTAAGTGTATACTCCATTTTTTTCGTTTAGCTTGTCTAATGCTTTAATATGTCCTTTTGCTAGGTCTACTACATGTAGGTAATCTCTTACACAAGTTCCATCTGGTGTATCGTAATCTCCACCAAATATAGATAACTCTTTTAGTTTTCTACATGCAACTCTTACTATATATGGCATTAGATTGTTTGGTATACCTTGTGGTTCTTCGCCTAACAGTCCACTTTCATGTGAGCCTATTGGGTTAAAATACCTTAGTAAACCAATGCTCCAGCTATTATCTGCTTTGTAAATGTCCTGTAATATTTGCTCTATAAAAATTTTAGTTGAACCATATGGACTGCTTGCTGTACCAACTGGCATATTTTCTATATATGGTATTGGGTTTTCTGGTCCATATACTGTTGCAGAAGAGCTAAATACAAATTTTTTAACATTGTATTTTTGCATTGTATCAAATAATACTAGTGCTCCTGAAACATTGTTTATATAGTATTCTATAGGCTTTTGGGTAGATTCGCCAACTGCTTTAAATCCTGCAAAGTTCATTACTGCTTCTATATTATTTTCTTCAAAAACTTTTTCTAATTTTTCTCTATCTGCATAGTCCATTTCGTAAAATTTAAAGTCTTTTCCTGTAATTTTTTTTATATTTTCTAATACGTCAGGCTTACTATTTGAGAAATCGTCTATTATTACAATGTCTTTTCCCGCATTTAGTAGTTCTACCGCTGTATGGCTTCCAATGTAACCAGCTCCGCCTGTTACTAAAACTGACATTATTTCTTCCTTCTCCTTTCGTTTTTTGTTATTATATCAATATAAAAATACATTGTAAAGATGTTTTTGAGATTTTATATCAAGTTATTTTTATCCCATTAGTATCAAAGGCTTTATTGAATACCTAATAAAAATTTTATTCCTAGCTTAGATTTATAAAAAATATACCCTAATGCACCTATCAAGCATTTTTGGGTATATTAATAAAAATATGTAGTAAAATTATTACTATATTACTATAAATATATATTTTTTATAAATTATTCTTCATTTTTTCTTATTTTCTCAATTTCTTCATTACTTAGTCCTGTTGCATCTGTTATTATTTCTATTGGTATATTTTTCTTCAATAAATTTTTGGCTATCTCTATTTTTTCTTCTTGTTTGCCTTTTCCTTCTCCTCTTGCCATTGCATCATCTTCTCTTTGTTCTTGGTCCATCCTAAGTAACTCTGCTTTTAATAACCTTCTTCTTAGTAAATCATCTTGACTTATTCTATCTAATTCTTCTTTTGCTTTCTTTATATCTTCATTTTCTTCCATTATTTTGGCTACCTCCGCATCTTCTGGATTTTCCAAAAACATCATCCACTGTAATACTTCGTCTTTCTTATTTCTCTCATATTCTTTTATTGCTTTTGGTAACTCTATAATATATAATTCAAAATAGTCTGTCAACTTGATTTTATAGTATTTTTCCTCCGTTATTCTCCATTTTGTGCACGATTTCTCTATTTCTCTAAATTGTTCTATATTACCTTTTGCGACAATTTTCGTACTCGTTTTTTCGACAAAAACTGCGTTTTATTTAGGTTGTGATATAAAAAATAGTTT
>CAJMQM010000054.1 GCA_905215615.1 uncultured bacterium
GAATATACATTAAAAATGAAAGCAGTAGATAAAGCAGGAAATGAAGTAGTAACAAATGCGATAACAAAAACAACAGGAAAAGTAGAAGGATTAACAGAAAGTAATGTTAAATTCCAATATACACCAAGTACGCCAACAAAAGGGTCAGTAAAAGTAAAAATAACAACAGATATAACAGGATATACATTAAGATATTCGAAAGATGGAAAGCAATGGACAAATTATACACAAGAAGTAACAATGACAGACAATGGAGATATATATGCACAATTATGGGATGGAACAAATGCAGGAGGATATGCAACAGGAAATGTATCAAATATAGATAGATTAGCACCAAAACAATTTGTACCAACAGCAACATCAACAACAAAAAGTATAACTTTAACAGGTAGTACAACAGATGCACCAAAGACAGAAAAAGATGGATGTAGTGGAATAAAAGAATATTACTTTAGTAATGATAATGGAGCAACATGGAAACAAAATAGTAATAAATTAGCAACAAGTTATACATTTAATAGCTTAACACAAAATAAAGAATATACATTAAAAATGAAAGCAGTAGATAAAGCAGGAAATGAAGTAGTAACAAGTGCAATAACAAAAACAACAGGCAAAGTAGAAGGTGCAAAAGGAGCAACATATTCACCAACAACATGGACAAATACAGATGTAACAGTAACACTACCAACAAAAACAGGATATACAACAAGATATGTAACAAATGGAGGAACACCAACAAAAGATAGCATAGAATATAAAGGACCATTTAAAGTAAGTGGAAATTGTGTAATAAATTATTGTTATAGTGATGGAACAAATATAGGAGGAAATGGAACAGCAAATATAACAATAATAGATAAATTAGTACCTAAAAATGCAACAATAAAACTTAGTGGAACAAGTACAAATACAAATAGTTCTGTAACTGCAACAGTAACACATGAAGACGAACAAGCAGATAGTAAAAATGCACAAAGTGGAATAAATATATCAAAATGTAAATGGGTGTATAATACAACAAGTACAGCAATAGGAATAAACGAAAGTAGTTATACAGGAGGAACATTTACAAGTAACGGAGAACAAATAACATTAAAAACAACAACAGAAGGAACATATTATTTACATGTATTAACAACAGATAATGCAGGAAATAAAAAGGAAACAATATCAGAAGCATTTAAAGTAACAAGTTCTTTAAGTTCAAAAGTAAATGTAGGAGATTATGTAGCATATAAAGCAGGGACACATTCGTATACATCAGAAAAAGGAACTGGAACAGCTGGTGGAAATGGATCTGGTACACAAACATTTACATCAAATGATAATATAAAATGGAGAGTATTAAGTAAAGAAAATAATGAAGTAGTATTAATAAGTGAAGAAACAATAAGTTATTTTAATTTACAAGGTGCAATAGGATACTTATATGCAGAAGAAGAACTAAATAAAATATGTAGTATATATGGACATGGAGTAGGAGCAAATACAAGTAAAACATTTAGTTATGAAGTAGGAGATGTAGTAGAAGGAGTAGAAAAAAGAACATTAACAGGAAGTGGAGCAAGAAGTATAACAGTAGAAGATGTAAATAAAATTTGTGGAGTTACACCATCAACAGCACTTGACAGCGACTATGGAAAAGAATATACAAAATCAATATATTATCCAACAAGAAGAACAGAAACAGGAAAATCAACATCAAAAGCAAGTAGAACAGATAAATATACATACTATAAATATACAGGTTTAGAAAAAATAGCAACAACAAGTAATGAATATAAAATGTTATTTGGAAATAAATTATATTTGTTGGCATCTCGCTGTGTTATTAGTTTCAATACTATGAGCTTTTTCCATGTGAGCCAAGTGATATGGGACAAAGTGGACTTCGGTGCCTGTTGTGTAGCTGGCGATCCCTTTGGCGATATCGATAGCTTCAAAGAGTACTCTACTAGTGGTGGTGTCTGTCCAATAGTTTATCTAAAATCTGATATCCAGACAAGTGGAAAAGATTCAAGTGGAGCATGGACAATAATAGAATAAAAATAAGGAGTATAAGTGTTACAGGAAGGCTGCTGGCCTTCCTGTAACGGCTCGAAAATCTAGTATTATAGAATATAATTAAAAAGATGCATAAAATTAGAAAAAACAATAAAAGTAATAAAAAGAATATACCTAGGAGATACAGTGTTATTAAAAGTTGGAACATTTTATCATACGTATAGTAAAGATGCATATATAATTTCATACTTGTTTAATTATCAAATAAAAAAAGTAGAAGAAAATTATAGTACATGAAGGTTTCAAAAAAGTCTAATAAATAAAGTTAAATAATCTAATTTCAACAATAAACTATTATAATAATATAAACAAAGCTCCTAATTATTAAAAACATAATCAATACATGGTAACAAACTATTAATTTGTTGCTATATATAGCCAGAAAATAAAACACAATGAATAAAAACTAAAAAGTATTTGCATTTTAGTAAAATATATGGTACAATACGTAAGTAATTAAAACCGTTAGGAGGAGCAAATAAAATGGAAATAGTAAAGGGAATATTAATAGCAATTTATCTTATTATAGCATTAATTGTTATAATATTAACATTAATACAAACAAAAGAAGATGCAGGATTATCTTCTACTATAACAGGTTCATCAACAAATAATTTCTTTGAAAAAAATAAAGGTAAGACTAAAGAAGGAAAACAAAAAAAGTGGACAATTATTTTATCAATTGTATTTGCTATATTAACAATTGTATTAGGAATTATATATTTAGTATAGAAGAAATATAAAGGGCGGTTTTATTTGAAACTGGCCTTTTTTCATAAAATAATGAAAAATATGTAGAAATTTGTAGAAAATGCCTAAAAAATTATTTTTATATTAGGAAAAGGAAGGAATTGAAGTAAAAATAATGAAAGAAAAAGAACAGAAAATCTTAGAATTTATGCAAGAAGACGATTATGTGCCGATGAGGGCAAAAGAAATTGCAATGCTTATGAGAGTACCAAAAAATGAATATAATGAGTTTCTAGAATTAATTGGAAAACTAGAAATGGAATTAAAAATTCAAAAAAACAGAAAAAATAGATATAAAGTTAGTGAAAAAGTTTACTATGATGGAATATATAAGAAAAACCAAAAAGGATTTGGTTTTGTAAAAATAGAAGAAAGAGAAGAGGAAGTATATATTTCAAAAGAGAACTCTTTAAATGCGTTAAATGGAGACAGAGTATTAATTGAAATAATTGAAGAGAAAAACAAAGTAAAAAAAGCAGAAGGCAAAATCGTAAGAATATTGAAACGTGAAAAAGATACAGTTGTTGGAGTATTTCAAAATAACAAAACATTTGGATTTGTAGTACCAGATGACAAAAACTTTGGTAGTGACATATATATATCAAAGAAAAACTTTGGAAAAGCAAAAGACAATCATAAAGTACTTGTGAAAATAACAAAATATCCTCAAAAAGATAAAAATGCAGAAGGAAAGGTTATAGAAGTTTTAGGAAATATAAATGATGCAGGGGTGGATATGTTATCTTTAATAAAAGAGCATAGCTTACCAGCAAAATTTCCTGAACAAGTAATAGAAGAAGCTAAAAAATGTGGAAATAAAATAGATGAAAAAAATATATCATCTCGTATAGATTTAAGAGATAAAATAATATTTACAATTGATGGTGAAGATGCAAAAGACTTAGATGATGCTGTAAGAGTACAAAAGTTAGAAAATGGAAACTATAAACTAGATGTTCACATAGCAGATGTTAGCTATTATGTAAGAGAAAAGAGTTTGTTAGACCAAGAAGCTCTTCTAAGAGGAACAAGTATCTACATGTTAGGAAAAGTTATACCAATGTTACCAAAAGAATTATCTAATGGTATATGTAGTCTAAATGAAGGAGAAGATAGATTTACATTATCTTGTACAATGGAAATTGACAAGAAAGGAAAAGTTATTTCTAATGAAATTTATAAAGCAGTAATAAAAGTAACAAAAAGAATGAATTATACAGATGTTCAAAGTATTTTAGATGGAAGTAATGATAAAATATTAGAAAAATATAAGCCATATATCCAAGAATTTAAGAATATGGAAGAACTAGCTATTATCTTGAAAAACAGAAGAATAGAAAATGGATACTTAAATTTAGATATTCCAGAAAGTAAAATAAATTTAGATATAGATGGAAAAGTTACAAACATTAGTAAATATGAAAGAACATTTGCGCATGAGATTATTGAACAATTCATGTTAACAGCAAATGAAACTATAGCAGAAA
>CAJMQM010000055.1 GCA_905215615.1 uncultured bacterium
TTTCACTTTTTGCAAATGAAAAACTTTGAAATAATGTTATTATTATAATTGTTAGTAATGCAGATAACATTATTTTCTTGGTTGAAGCCCTTTTCATATTTTTTCCTCCATAAAAAACTTTTTTCTCTTAATGAGTAATCGCATTATATCATATTTCTATTACTTTGTAAACAAATTTTTCCATTTTTTTGTACTTGATTTTCTTGTTTCCGTAAGTAGTTTTCTATAATTGTAATACTTTAAAATACACTTTAAATTATTTATTTTATAATAATTTAAAGTGTATTTATATTTTTTATACATTATCTATATTATCAAATATTTCTTTGCATTCCTTCCAATTTGATACTTTTATATTTTCATATTCATTGCTTAATTTTTCTAATATTTTCTTAGTTTCATCAGTAGAATCCAAATCAACTGCAATTACATTTTTTATATTTTCTTCTTTTCCATAAATTATTCTAAATAATGTTGTCCTTATAAAGCCTTCTATTTGGTTAGCTTGATTTTTTACTGCTACTATTATATATATTCCATTTGATTTTAAATTTGTATATGTATATGTGTAAATTATGGTTTTTATGAGTTCTATCAAACCATATATTGCTAATACCCACACTATTCCTTTAAATATAAAGTCTAACATTTGCACTTTCTCCTTTTGCTCTATTTTATGCCTTGTAATTTTTTTGGTTACTTTTTTGACATTGCATACGAAAAAGTGTATACTAGAACATATGAAAGAGATTATAGTTGATAAAAAATATGATGGAAAGAAATTGAATAGTTTTTTATTAGATAGTTTTGATGGGCTTAAGCTTAATACTTTATATAAAGCTTTGCGAAAAAAAGATGTTAGAGTAAATGACACTAGGATTTCTGATAATGTTATTATACATTCTGGTGATGTTATAAAAATATTTATTCCTGATGAGCAATTATTTAGTAAAAATAATTTTAATATTGATATTATTTATGAAGATGATAATATTGTGGTTGTAAATAAGCCTGCTGAAATTGAAGTAGTTGGTGAGAACAGTTTAACTAGTGAACTTTGTAAATATTATAACATTGCTTCTATTTTTCCTTGTCATCGTTTAGATAGAAATACTACTGGATTGGTTTTGTTTGCCAAAAATGAAGAAGCTTTAAATATTCTGTTAGATAAGTTTAAAAATCGTGAAATCGAAAAGCATTATAAGGCTTTGGTTTATGGTATTCCTCGTAAAAAAGAAGATACGTTAACTGCATATCTTTTTAAAGATGCAAAAAAATCTTTGGTATATATTTCTGATGTTCCTAAAAAAGGGTACGAAAAAATTATTACTTCATATAAGGTAATTAGTTGTAATAATAAGAATAACACTAGTTTGTTGGATGTTAATTTACATACTGGTAAGACTCACCAAATAAGAGCTCATTTAGCTCATATTGGTTATCCTATTATCGGTGACGGAAAATACGGAGACAGAGAAATCAATAAAAAGTTTGGATATAAGTACCAACAGCTTTGTAGCCGTTCTTTAAGGTTTTGTTTTAAAACTGATGCAGGTATCCTAAATTACTTAAATGACAAAAAAATAACTGTGTGATTTTTTTATCACACAGTTATTTTTTATTTAATTATTTCTTCAAATTCTTCTGCTGATATAACTTCTTTTTGTATTAAAACTTCTGCTACAGCATGTAGTTTGTCCATATTATTTGTTAATATTGTTTGTGCTCTTGCATATGCTGTATCTAGCATTATTTTAACTTCTGCACCAATTGCATCTCCAAATTTCTCTCCTAATAGTTGTAATTCATATGGGTCTTTTTCTGTATTTATTGAAATTGGTCCTAAGTTATCACTCATTCCATATTTTATAATCATATCTTTTGCAATTTGTGTTGCTACTTCAATATCGTTACTTGCACCTGTTGAAATATCATTTAGTACTAATTTTTCTGCTGCTCTACCACCAAGTAATGCAATTAGTTTCTCTTCCATTTCTGTTTTTGAAATATAGTACTTATCCTCGTTTGTTTTATACATTGTGTAACCACCTGCAACTCCACGAGGTATAATTGATACTTCTTTTATATCTTTTTGTGTTTCTAATTGACTACTTACTATAGCATGTCCTGCTTCATGGAAAGCTGTAAGTCTTTTATCTTTTTCTGATATTACTCTGCTTTGCTTCTCTAGTCCAACTGTCACTTTTTTAACAGCTTCTTCAATATCATTTTGAGTTATTGCTTCATGTTTTTTTATTGTAGCAATAATTGCCGCTTCATTTAAAATATTTGCAAGTTCAGCTCCTGTAAATCCTGCTGTATCTCCTGCAATATCTTTCATACTAACATTGTCTGCAAACTTTTTGTCTTTTGCATGGATTTTTAGTATTTCCTCTCTACCTTTCATATCTGGAAGAGCTATTGTAATTTGTCTGTCAAATCTGCCTGGTCTTAGTAATGCTTTGTCTAACATTTCTGGTCTATTTGTTGCAGCTAAAACTATAATTGTTTCTTCTGTATCAAATCCGTCCATTTCAACTAACAATTGATTTAGAGTTTGGTTATTTTCTGTTTCTGCTCCACTTCCACTTGTTCTTCTTGATCCAATTGCATCTATTTCATCTATAAATACTATACATGGTGCAATTTTTTTAGCTTTTTCAAATAATTTTCTAACTCTTGATGCTCCTAGACCAGCAAACATTTCTATAAATTCAGAACCACTCATTGAGATAAATGGAACTTTTGCTTCTCCTGCAATTGCTTTTGCTATTAAAGTTTTACCTGTACCTGGTTGTCCACAAAGTAATACACCTCTAGGAATTTTGGCACCCATTTCATAAAACTTTTTAGGTTCTTTTAAGAAGTCGACTATTTCTATCATTTCATTTTTTTCTTCATCTAAACCTGCAACATCATTAAACTTTATTTTTGACTTTGTTGTCTCTGCATCATAAACTTTTCCTTTATCACCTAAGCCTTGCATTTTAAATACTGCCACAAATAACACTAGTAAGAGTATTGTTGGCAATAGTGAAAATAAGTATTGGAAAGCTGTATAAAACACGTTTTGCTGTTTTTGAATTAACTCTATTGCATTTCCCTGTAAAGTTTTCTCTTGAATCAATTCTATAAAAGCTTGTGTGTTTGGTACAATTGCTCCTTTTTCTTCTTCTATATCTTTTAGTTTCACTTTAATAGAAGTACTTCCAACTGTCATTTCAACCTTTTCAATTTTACCCTCATCTATTTGTTTAATAAGGTCTGTGTAGCTAATAATTTTATCCTCATTCTCTTTTTTAGAATTTATTAAGAATATGCTTGTTATTATTACTGCTATAAGTAATACAATGCATGCAATTATATAATAAATCTTTGATGATTTTTTCTTTTCCTTTTGCTTGTTTTCATTATCCATTATGATTCTCCTTTATAATTCCTCTGTTTTGATATTAGCCTGTGGTTCTGGCGTTTCTCCTTTTTCTTTAGGTGCTTTTTTATTTGCTGACTTTTTCTTTTGTTCTTGTCTTTCTTTCTCGTCTTTTTTACGTATTCTTTCTCTTTCTTCTTCCTCTTTCTTCTGTCTTTCTTTTTCTTCCATCTCTTGTCTTACTTTTTCTTGTTCTTGCATAATTTTAGAAAGTTCTATTTGTTGTTTTATTATGTCCGATCTTATTATCAATATTGCTGCTATAACATAGATACAAGTTATTGCCATATATAAAACATCAAAGTATTTTATAGTATATCCTGTTAAAATATTTACAATCATATAAATCAAATTTAGTATTATTGGCAAAGTCAAACTATATATTGCAATATTATATACATTTCTAAATCTTATCCTTAAGTTAGAAAGTATTCCAGTTATACAGCCTATAAGTGAATATAATATTGCGTCTAATAATACTGTCGATAGATATACAACAAACAAATAAATAAACATAACTATATAAAATGCTACGTATATTTTATATACATTATTCTCAGATAATGCGTTCATTAAATCTTGTTTTTCAAATTTTACTAAATTAAGTTGGTCTGCAATATCCTTTACCGAAATAGTTGTTAATACACTAGCCATATTGGTTTTTAATATTACTTTATCTTGTAAAATTACAGCTCCATTATAGTAATTTTTTATTTCTTCTTCATATTTATTTATTTGTTCATTTGTCAAATTCTCTGTTGTATCTATAATAACTTTTCCGTCAAATA
>CAJMQM010000056.1 GCA_905215615.1 uncultured bacterium
TCTGTATAATAGTCTAGGTTTATTACATTATCTTTAGTATAAATATAGAAATTAACTGTTCCATTACCTATTGATGTATTCCCTCTTTCACTAGATATATACATAGGTGAATCTACTATTCCAACTATCTCAAATTCTTTTTTAGTAAATATGTCATTATCGTCAGAATCTTTATCATTATTTTCTAATACTATTTTTTTACCTATATATTTTTCTGCTCCTGTACCTGTACGAACAATAGCATTGTCTAATAAACACTCATTATCATTTTCTATTTGCCTTCCTGCTATCACTACTGGAGTATTAACATTTTCATTGTACTCAATTACTTTACAAACACTTTCTTTATCATCTATTTTTACCATAGAATCTTTAGTTTGTATTCCATAAGCATTTTCAACACCATCTATATTTTTAATAGCTTGTATGTCATCATCTGTAATTCCTAATGTTGATATTATGTTTATATCATAAAAATTACTTTTATCTGCATACTTATCTAAACTATCTAGCATATCTGGACTTGTTGCAACTAAACCTGCAAAAAATCCCACTCCTAAAAATGCCATAACAAGCATTGATATAAATCTTCTTTTATTTTTACTTATCTCTCTAAAATTATTTTTCAATAAAGATTTTTTCATTTTCTTCCTTACCATTCTATATTATCTATTGAAATTGGATTAGCATTTGTTTCAACACTTTCTGCTTTTCCATTTTTAAAACGTATAACCTTATCTGCCATAGGTGTAATTGCAGCATTATGAGTTATAATTATTACAGTCATATTTTCGCTTCTTGCCATTTCTTGTAATAGCTTTAATATGCTTTTTCCTGTTTTGTAATCTAATGCACCTGTTGGCTCATCACATAATAATAATTTTGGATTTTTAGCAATTGCTCTTGCTATTGCAACTCTTTGTTGTTCTCCACCTGATAATTGAGATGGGAAATTATCTTTTCTATCTGTTAATCCTACTTTTTCTAGTATAGTATCTACATTTAATGCATCTGCACACATTTGTGTTGCAAGTTCTACATTCTCTTTGGCTGTTAAGTTTTGAACTAGATTATAGAATTGGAATACAAATCCTATATCATTTCTTCTATACTCTATTAACTTTTTATTATTTAATTTTGATATTTCTTTATCATTTACAAATATTTGACCAGATGTAGCTTTATCCATTCCTCCAAGTATATTTAGAGTAGTAGTTTTACCTGCTCCACTAGGTCCTACTATAACAACAAGCTCTCCTTTATCAATACTAAAGTTAGTATTATCTAATGCTTTTATAGTTACTTCTCCCATTTTGTATTCTTTAACAACATTCTTAAATTCAATATATGACATACAAAATTTTCTCCTTCTTTTAAACTAGTTCTATATTTTATCATATAATATTCTAATTATAAACAACTTTCACAATCTTTTCACAAAATTAAGAAAAAACTCCGTCCTAAAAACAGAGTTTCTTTCCTACTGACATATATTATTTTATTGATAAAAATTGTTCCTTTGCTGATTTTCTTATTTCATCATCAGTTTGTATAGAAGCATTGTGTGGTAAAATAAAATTATCATTATATTTTATATAACTTTCTACTATAATTTGTGGATATGACATATACTTTCTAAATTTTATTATCGTTTCTGTTGCCTCTAACAATTCCTCATAATTATTTACTTCAATATAAGTTTTAAATTTTAGAATCCAATTCTTCTTTGTATGCAATTTATATGTATAGTCTTCATAGTATTCTTCGACTTTAAACTTATTTTTGTCTAAGTCATTCCAAACATCAAAGAAATATTTATATATTCTTGCTTCTGTATCTTCTATAAAGACATTATTATCTTTTTTAGATACAGCATGCACTTCTATTTCCGGTATTTCTGCAATTTTGTATGTGAGAAATCCATTGCCAGTTATATCTGTATTGATTGCTTTTTCAGTGAAATCCAACTGATAAATATCTTCTAAGTTACTAATTCTACGTCTTTCATATTTAAATCTCATTGAACTAGACCAACTACTTACTAGTATAGTAATTATAATAACTATACCAATTATTATTGTAGCTCGTTTTATAATAATTCTTTTTCTAATCGCCTCTTTTGAGTTTTGCTTTTTAAACTTTTCATATATGTCAAACCCATATTTATCTATTATGTCTGCTTTTTTATTTTGTTCAGATATTTCGATTTCTTTCCATTCTTCATTATTATTTATCATTTTTTCTCCTATATAAGCAAATTTATTTTTCAAAATATTTTTCTCTTACATACTCATATATCATTATGCTTGCTGCTACTGAAGCATTTAGGCTTTCTGTTTTTCCTAGCATTGGTATTTTAACTCTTTGGTCTGCTAAGTCTTGTATCTCTTTTGATACTCCTTTTGCTTCATTTCCAATTATTATTACTTTTTTATTATATTTTATATCATATACACTTTTATCTGTGTCTAATGATGTTGCTACTACTTCAAATTTATGTTTTTTTATCATTTGCAATGTTTTAGCCAAATTATCAGTTGTTATTATATTCATTCTAAATATAGCACCCATTGTTGAGCGCACAACTTTTGGATTATATGGATCTGCACTGTCTGATGATAATATTATTTGTTTTAAGTTTGCACTGTCTGCTGTTCTTAATATTGTTCCTAAGTTACCAGGATCTTGTATTCCATCTAATGCAAGTATAATGTCTTCTTTGTAATCTATTTTGTCTATGCTATCTCCTTTTTCAACTACTGCAAGAATTCCTTGTGGGTTTACAACATCTGTTATAGAAAGGAATAGCTTTTTAGTTACATATATACAACTATATTTTGCAATTTCATATAGAAGTGATTGTTCAAAACTTTCAGTATATTCGCAATCTTCACATACAACAATAGTTTTTATATTTACCGCTTCTTCAATTGCTTCTCTTACTAATTTTATTCCTTCAACTATATATTCGTTTGTTTCATCTCTAAACTTTTTGTCTTTTAGCTTTTTAATATATTTAATTTGTTCATTATCTTTACTTGAAATTACTTGCATAGTTTTTCCTTTCTAAATTTCAATTACAGTATTCAAAAATTCTTTAGCTTTTTCTATGATATTTTCATTTTCTTTAATTCGTAGTGTGACATAAGGTTCTACTGCATTAGAGAACTTAACTAGCATAGGGTATTTTGTAATTAAAGTGTTTACCATTTCTGGTTTGATTTTTTCTTTTACAAAATAGAATACAATTCCGTTTTCTCTTTGAGCTATTTTTAAGATGTTTGCTTTTCTTGCAAGTTGTTTTATTCTTGCAATATCTATTAAGTTTTCTAATTCTTTTGGAAGTCTACCATATCTATCAATAACCTCATCAATAACATTTTGAAGTTCTTCTTCTGTTCTGCATAAAGCAATGTTTTGGTATATTTCAATTTTTTGACTACTATTTTCAATAAAGTTATCTGGTATATAGCTAGAAACAGCTAAGTCGATTTGTACATCTTGTTCTTCTACTACTTCTATTCCTTGCATCTCTTTTATAACTTCATCTAGCAATTTACAATATGTATCATAGCCGACTTGCTCCATGTGTCCATGTTGCATTTCTCCAAGCATGCTTCCTGCTCCACGAATTTCCAAATCTCTCATTGCTATTTTAAATCCTGAGCCAAATTCAGTAAATTCTTTAATAGCTTTTAAACGTTTATCTGCAACTTCTGATAATAGTTTATCTCTTTTATATGTTACATAAGCGTACGCTTGTTTGTCACTTCTACCAACTCTACCTCTAATTTGGTAAAGCTGTGCTAAACCTAATCTGTCTGCATTTTCTACTATTATAGTATTAGCATTTGGTATATCTATTCCAGATTCTAA
>CAJMQM010000057.1 GCA_905215615.1 uncultured bacterium
CATATGTAGATGTTCCTCTTCCTATCTCGTCTAATATTACTAAGCTGTTTCCAGTTGCTTCTTTTAATATTGTTGCAACTTCCATCATTTCTACCATAAATGTACTTTGTCCCATGCTTAAATCATCTGATGCTCCTACTCTTGTAAATATTTTGTCTACAACTCCTATTTTAGCATAGCTTGCTGGAACAAAGCTTCCGCATTGTGCCATTAGTGTGATTAGTGCTACTTGTCTCATATATGTAGATTTTCCTGCCATGTTTGGTCCTGTTATAATAGATAGTCTATTCTCATCTTTATCTAAATATGTATCATTTGGCACAAATTCACTACCACCTATTATTTTTTCTATTACAGGGTGTCTTCCATCTTTTATATCTATAACACCACTATTATCTACTATTGGCATTACATAATTCATGTCATCTGCTACTGTTGCAAAAGATGCAAGTACATCTAATATTGAAACTATATTAGCAGATTTCTGTACTCTTTGTACATTTTTTTCTATTTCATCTCTTATTCCTACAAAAGCATTATATTCTAAGTTTATTACTTTTTCTTCTGCTCCTAGAATTTCGTTTTCCAGTCTTTTCAAATCTTCTGTAATATATCTTTCGCAATTTGCAAGGGTTTGCTTTCTTATATATCTATCTGGCACTTGTGATAAGTTTGACTTTGTAACTTCTATAAAATAGCCAAATACTTTGTTAAAGCCTACTTTTAAGCCTTTTATTCCTGTTTTTTCTTTTTCTTCGGTCTCTAATTTTAATACCCAATTTTTCCCGTCTGTTGTAGCAGTTTTTAGTCTATCTATTTCTTCGTCATATCCTAATTTTATAAGCCCACCTTCTTTTACACTTATAGGAGGTTCGTCTACAATGGCTTTATCTATAATTTCATATATATCTTGTAACTCGTCTAGCTCTGTATATAAGTCTTTTAACATTTGAGATTTTGACCTGCTTAAAACAGCTTTTATGCCTGGAAGTTGTGCTGTTGAGTTTTTTAGAGATATTAAATCTCTTCCATTTGCACTTCCATATGATATTTTGCTTGCTAGTCTTTCAATATCATAAACTTTTTTTAGTGCTTCTACTATATCTCCTCTAAACATTATATCTTCTTTAAGTTCTTTTACACTTTCTAGCCTTCTATTTATATGGCACTCATCAATTAATGGGTCATTTAGCCATCTTCTTAGAAGCCTTCCTCCCATTGATGTAGAAGTTTTATCTAAAACCCATAATAAAGTTCCTTTTTTGCTTTTATCTCTTAATTTTTCTGTTATTTCTAGGTTTCTTCTTGCATTTATGTCTAAGCTCATATATTTTGATGTATTATATAATAATATTTTGTTTAAATAATCTAGGTTATTTTTTTGTGTATCTATTAAATATGTAATAAGCCCATTAGCTGCTGTTATTGCTAAAATGTAGTCATCTAATCTTTCTATTTCTTTGTCGTCTTCATTAACTATTCTGCTTCTTTCTTTTATTTCACTAACATTTTGGCTAAAACCATTTGATTTTGAAATATATGTTTCAAATCTTTCTTTTATTTTGTTTATTTCTTCTGTTGAATTAAACATTAGCTCATTAACAACTATTTCTGAAGGACTATATCTTGAAATTTCGTCCATAAGCATAGCAAAATTGTTGGTATCTTTTATTTGTGTCATCCTAAAGTCACCTGTAGATAGGTCACATACACTCATACCAAAATATATTCCATTTTTGTAAATTGCCATAATATAATTGTTTTTCTTTTCTTCTAATAAATTGCTTTCTATAACAGTTCCAGGTGTTACAACTCTTATAACATCTCTTTTTACAATTCCTTTTGCTGTTTTTGGGTCTTCTAGTTGCTCGCATATTGCTACTTTATAGCCTTTTGCAATTAGTCTTGCAACATATGTTTCTGCAGCATGGTATGGAATTCCACACATTGGTGCTCTTTCCTCTTGCCCACAGTCTTTTCCCGTTAAAGTAAGTTCTAGTTCTCTTGATGCTGTAATTGCATCATCAAAAAACATCTCGTAAAAATCGCCTAATCTATAAAATAGAATACAATCTTTATATTCATCTTTTGTTTTTAAATAATTTTGCATCATAGGTGAAAATTTGTTTATATCTTTATCCATTTACTATAGCTCCCTTCAAATACCACATATGTTCTGAAATTATTTTTATATCTAATACTTTTCCTATATTTTCTTCTTTCCCCTCAAAAATAACTACTTTGTTAGAATCTGTTCTTCCTGTATATGTACTATCATTTGTTTTGCTTTTGCCTTCTACTAATACTTTTTGAATAGTTCCTACATATTCTTTATTTCTTTTTTCTATTTGCTCTTCTACTAATGCTTTTAACCTATCAAATCTCTTGTGTTTTGCCTCATCTGGCACTTGATTTTCCATTTTATCTCCAGGTGTCCCAGCTCTTCTTGAATAAATAAACATATATACTTGCTCAAAATTAACTTTGCTTACAACATCTAATGTGTCTTTAAAATCTTCTTCGGTTTCTCCTGGAAAACCTACTATAATATCTGTAGATAGTGTTAAATTTGGTATATTTGCTTTCATTTTATCTACTAAATTTAGATATTGTTCTTTTGTATATTTTCTGTTCATTGTTTTTAAAACACTTGTACTACCAGATTGAAGTGGAAGATGTACAAGTTTACATACCTTTTCACAATCTCTTATTGCCTCAATAGCATCATCTGTAAAGTCTTTTGGATGTGGTGAAATAAACCTTATTCTTTCTATTCCCTCTATTTTATTTATAGATCTTAAAAGTGTTGCAAATGAGTTAACTCCTTCATATTGCTCATATTCAATATTTTTTTCGTTTTCTACTCTTAAATATGAATTTACATTTTGCCCTAAAAGTGTAATTTCTTTATACCCTTGCCTAGCTAAACATTTTACTTCTTCTATTATATCTTTTGGCGCTCTGCTTCTTTCTCTTCCTCTTACATATGGAACTATACAGTAACTGCAAAAGTTATTGCACCCGTTCATTATTGTTACAGATGCCTTTATTTCATCATCTCTTTTTATTGGTAAACCTTCTATTATTTCTCCATCTATATCTAAAATATCTTCTAGCCTCTTATTGGTTGTTATTGCTTTATATAAGTCCTCTGGAAACTTATGTAAAGTGTGTGTACCAAATAATATATCTACAAATGGGTAGCTTTCATGTATTTTGTCTATCATATTTTTTTCTTGCATCATACAGCCACCAATTGCAATAATGCTATTTCTTTTTTCTTTTACTTTTTTAGCTTCGCCAAGTTTTCCAAATAACCTATCTTCTGCATTTTCTCTAATACAACAAGTATTAAAAATAATTAAATCTGCATCAGCCATTTCTGGTACTTTTGTATACCCCATTTGCTCTACCATGCCACATAATTTTTCTGAGTCGTTTTCGTTTAATTGGCAACCCATTGTTAAAATATAGTATGTATAATTTTTGCTTTCATTTATTTTTGTAACTTTTTCTATATAAGATAATTGCTTGTTTACTTCTATTTTATTTGCCTCTATATTTTTCACGTTATTCCTCCAAATCTACTTTCCTATTTAATACTTATGTATTATAACATATAAATTTAATATTTGTTTCACTTTTTTTGTAATTTTTTGTCTAGTTTTGTAATTACATTACAGTAGACGTTAATTTTACAAATTATATTTTATTTTTATTTAATTTTGTATCAAAAATATACCCTAATGCATACTATCAAGTAAGCACTTTGGGTATATTATATTAATAATTAAATTTGTTTG
>CAJMQM010000058.1 GCA_905215615.1 uncultured bacterium
AATTTGCAGGATAATGTGTAGATGTATATAATACTCTATCTAATTTTAGCATACCAGTTTCTTTGTCTAACTCATACTTGTTTCTACAATTTTTGTTTATTTCTATTACAGAAACAAAATCTTCTTTCGTTATTCTATCTTTATTAATATCATGCCAAATGTTCATAATTTTATAAAAATAACTTTTATAGTTATTTTATTCTCCTTCCTAATAAATTCAAATATAATTTAACATTTTTCTATTGTATAGTCAACATTTAATGCACAATTGTTAATAAATAGATAAAATAACAAACCACATGTTTACATGTAGTTTGTTATTTTTTATTACATTATTTTTTATTACACTATTTTTTATTCTGTTACCCTATTTTTTTGCAACATTATAAAAATGATTTTTCATCATTTTTATAATCGTTTAAAAATGTGTAAAATTATTTATTTTTTAAGCTTTTTAAAATACTTTTACACAACTTATTAAATTTAGTTTTCGATAGGTAGCCTATCGTTTCACTTGATAGGTAATTGTTTTTGAAAGCAAGTCTGTTCCACTCGACCTCAGTAATGGTTTTATTCTCTTGTTTTATATATGCCTCTAAAGCTTTTATGCTTTTGCTGTAATAATCGCTTTCTTCGATTTCAGCCATTACCATTTCACCCTATACAATTCGTTAATATCAACATTTAACGCCTTTGCTAGTTTGACCATGACTAACAAGCTAGGAGACTTAACGTTGTTTTCAATATCATTAATATGAGTTTTTGAAACTCCGCTTTTCTCTGCTAGTTTTGTTAAAGTCATTTCTTTTTTTTCTCTTACCTGTCCAATTAAAATTTCTATATGCATTTTCCATCACCAAAGATATATCTGTTATTTTTTTTCTATTTAAACACAGAAACTCTCCGCTGTGGCGGAAATAACATATTTTGTTTCATTTTATTTTTTCATTTATTGGTACAACTGAATTCCCATGCATATTTCAAAGCTTGGTATTAATTGTAAAGATATACAATTTTTTCTATTTAACTATTTTTAAGTATCGTAGCATTGCTGTATGTTTTTGTCAAACGCCTTTTAGTGTACTTTTATAGTGAATATGCCTATGATTTGTTCCTTTTTATTCTTAATGCTTACCTATATCCACTCTCCATATTTTTTTATATAAATTTTTTTAGCAAATGTTGCTACAAAACAATATAATATTGGAATAATTATTATAACTAACAATAGCTTGGTTGGAATTGCTACAAGCCCAATTATTCTACCTAAATGTGTAAATGGAACTATTATTGCAATTATGCTAAGCAAAATTGACGAAATATAAACAATTGGACTAGCATTGCTTTTTATAAAAGGTGTTTTAGCAGTTCTTATAATATGCATACCAACTAGGTTTGAAACCACACCATATGAAAACCAAATGGTTTGAAATGTTGCAGCATCACGAACATTAAATATAAACCATAATGATGCAAAAACTAGCATATCAAAAGTTGAACTTAATGGTCCCATAAATAGCATAAAATTTCTTAAGCTTTTTATATTCCATTGTCTTGGCTTTTCTAAATATTCCTCATCTACATTATCAAACGGAAGTGTTAACTGCCCAAAATCATATAATAAGCTTTGTACCAAGAGCTGAATTGGCGTAATAGGTAAAAATGGAAGTAATAAGCTTGCAATTATAACAGAAGATACTTCTCCAAAATTAAAGCTTGTAGCCATTTTTATATATTTCATTAAGTTAGCAAAAGTTCTTCTTCCTTCTTTTACTCCATCTAATAACACATTTAAGTCTTTTTCTAGCAAAATTATATCTGCTGCTTCTTTTGAAATATCTACAGCTGTGTCTACAGAAATTCCAACATCTGAATTAACAAGTGAAGGTGCATCATTTATGCCATCTCCCATATAGCCAACAATATTTGAGTTTTCCTTCAAAAGTCTTATTATTCTTGCTTTTTGTATAGGCGACAATTTTGCAAAAATATTAGTATTATTTAACGACCTTAAAACACCTGCATCACTTAATTTATCAATTTTTCCACCAAGAACTATGTTTTTTGAATTAATACCCACCTTACTACAAATAGCACGAGCCACTTCTCCATTGTCTCCAGTTAGTACAATAACACGAATACCAGCTTTGTTAAGGTCTGAAATAGATTTTTTGGCACTTTCCTTTGGTGGATCTAAAAAACCTATAAATCCTAATAAAACCATATTTTTTTCGTCTTCTATACCAAAATCCGAAGATTTTTTTATATCATTTTTTTGGCAAACTGCAATAACTCTAAGTCCTTCCATATTCATTTTTTTATTTATAGAAATTACATTTTCCTTAATTTCTTTATTTATCGGAAACACATTACCATTATAATCTACCATTGTACAAATAGATAAAATTTCTTCTACTGCACCTTTTGTAATCATTTGAGTTTTTGAACCATCATTTACAATTACAGAAAGTCTTCTTCGCACAAAATCAAACGGAATTTCATCTATCTTAGTATATTTATTCTTATATTCTTCAATATTTTTTTCAACCGTTCTATTTATTACAGCTTCATCTATATTACCTTTTAAACCTGTTTGAAAATAAGAGTTTAAAAATGCATGTTTTAGTACTCTAAAATCTTCTTTTCCTTTAATATCTAAATATTTTTCAAGTACAATTTTGTCTTCTGTTAATGTTCCAGTTTTGTCAGTGCATAAAATATTCATAGCACCAAACCCTTGAATTGAATCTAAAAGTTTTACAATTGTTTTCTTTTTAGACATCCTAATTGCACCTTTAGACAAACTAGATGATAGAATAACTGGCAAAAGCAATGGCGTAATACCAATTGCTATTGCAACTGCAAATGTAAAAGCAAGAATAATATCGTGTTTCCAAACATTTAATATAAAAACAAGTGGCATCATTATAAGCATAAATTTTATAAGTAATTGACTTATATTTTTTACACCTTTTTGAAAAGCAGTTTCCGGTTTTTTAGAAACATTATTTGCAACTTTTCCTAAATAAGTATCATCTGCAATTTTAATAACTACACCTTTTGCTGACCCACTAATAACAGAGCTTCCCATAAAGCAAATTGTATCTAAATCTGTAACATTTTCAATTTCTGAAATGCTAAGAGAAGATGTATTTGTTTTCTTTACACTATCTGATTCACCTGTTAATGAAGACTGACTTACATATAAATCTTTAGCTTCAATTATTCGTAAATCTGC